>JBOHFU010000452.1:0-3675 GCA_050699675.1 Pseudonocardiaceae bacterium | reverse complement strand
GGGCCAGCACGTCCACCCCGTCGACGCGCTGCAGCGCCGGCACTGACCCGATCACTGCGCCCTTGGGAAAACGCACCGCGGTCGGTCCGTCGTCGACGGCGACGGCCTCGGCCAGCTCCTCCCGCAGGGTACCGGCGTCGCGGGGCGCGGCCACTCGGATCCCGGGCACGATCCCCAGCACCGACAGGTCCCACATGCCGTTGTGGCTGGCACCGTCATCGCCGGTGATACCCGCCCGGTCCAGGGTGATGGTGACGGGGGCGCCCAGCAGCGCCACGTCCATCAGCAGCTGATCGAACGCGCGGTTGAGGAACGTAGAGTACAGCGCCACCACCGGGTGCAGCCCGCCCAGGGCCAGACCCGCCGCGGACGTAACCGCATGCTGCTCGGCGATACCGACGTCAAAACAACGGCCCGGGAAACGCTCGGCGAAGACGGCCAGGCCGGTCGGGCCGGGCATCGCCGCGGTGATCGCGACCAGGTCATCGCGCACCCCGGCCAGCTTGATCAGCTCCTCGGTGAACACGCTGGTCCAGGAGGTACCGGCGGGCGCGATGGGCGCACCGGTCTCGGGATCCATGACCTTCACCTGGTGCATGAGCTCGGCGGCGTCGTTCTCCGCGGGCAGGTAACCGTTGCCCTTGCGAGTCACCGCGTGCACGATCACCGGGCCACCGAAGTCCTTGGCCCGGCACAAGGCCGCCTCCATGGCCTGCAGATCGTGCCCGTCGACCGGACCCAGGTACTTCAGCCCGAGATCTTCGAAGAGCACCTGCGGGGCCAGCGCATCCTTGAGCCCCCGCTTGGCGGCGTGCAGACCGGCGTAGATCGCCCGGCCCACCACCGGGGTGCGCTGCAGGGCCTGCTTACCGCTGCGCAGCACCCACTCGTAGCCCGGCTGCAGCCGCAGCGTGGAGAGGTGGTCGGCCAGTCCCCCGATAGTCGGTGAGTAGGAGCGCCCGTTGTCGTTGACCACGATGACCACCGGCCGGTTGGGGCCGGCGGCGATGTTGTTCAGCGCCTCCCAGCACATCCCACCGGTCAGCGCGCCGTCACCGACTACCACGACGACGTGCCGGTGCGACCCGGAAAGCACGAATGCCTTGGCCAGCCCGTCGGCATAGGACAGCGCGGCCGAGGCGTGACTGGACTCCACCCAGTCGTGCTCGCTCTCCGCACGGCAGGGGTATCCGGACAAACCACCCCTCTTACGCAACCGGTCGAAACCCTCGGCCCGCCCAGTTACGATCTTGTGCACGTACGCCTGATGGCCGGTGTCGAAGAGCACCGGGTCCTGCGGGGAGTCGAACACCCGGTGCACCGCGAGGGTGAGCTCCACCGCACCGAGGTTCGGGCCCAGGTGCCCTCCGGTGCGCGACACCTTCTCGACCAGGAATGTGCGGATCTCGGAGGCCAGCTGGGCCAGCGCCGCCACATCGAGGCCCTTGACGTCCTGCGGGCTGCGCACCGATTCCAATAGGGTCACCGTGTCTCCCCTCAGCGGCGTCCGGGGACGGGCCACCGCCCGTGATGGCGACCGGGCGCCCAAACTACGGACGGCCCACAGTCTACGGAGCGGGCGTCAGCGGGCTAGTACAGCTACACATTCGACGTGGTGGGTCATCGGGAACGCGTCCAGCGCGTGCACCGCCAGCAGCCGGTAACCGCACTGGAGATAGGCAGCGATGTCACGAGCCAGCGCCGCCGGATCACAGGCCAGATGGACGATGCGGGCGGGCCCCCGGTCGGCCACCGCTGCGGCCACCTCCCGGCCAGCCCCGCGCCGGGGCGGGTCGAGCACCACCACGTCCGGGCATCCAGGCAGGTGATCCAGCGTCCGCTCCACCCGGCCGGTGACGAAGCGCACCTGCGGAAGGTCGGCCAGCGCCACCGCACCGTCCGCCGCTGCGCGCCGAGAGGCCTCCACAACGGTCACCGAGCCGGTCGACCCGACCTGACCGGCCAGCACCGAGGCGAACAGTCCCACCCCGCCGTAGAGATCCCACGCCGTGCCCCCGAGCGGCGCGGCTGCCCCATCCCCGACCAGCGCAGCCAATGCATCGGCCGCAGCGGGGTGTACCTGCCAGAAGCCGTGCGTGGACAGCTCCCAGCGTCGACCGGCGGCGTGCCGCGTGACCCGCCCGGTGCCGCGATGCTGTTTCGGCGGCCGGCCCGGTCGCAGCTGCGCTACCTGCAGCTGCCCGGAGTCGTCGGCGACCACCTCCAGCTCGCCGCCCGGACGCCAGCGGCGGGACAACACCGGATCCAGCGAGCCGGGCACGGCCAGCGGGCAGGCCGGCACCGGCAGCACCGTATGACTGCGGTGCACCCGGAAACCGGCCCGCCCCGTCTCGTCCACCGCAAGCCGGGTCCGGGTCCGCCAACCCAACGCCCCGCCGGGCAACTCCTGCACGGTCACCGCGACATCCAGTCCGGCGATCCTGCGCAACTGCTCGGCCACCACCTGTGCTTTGAGCTGGCGCTGCACCGGTAGGTCGGCATGCTGGAAATCGCAGCCGCCACAGCCGCCGGGCCCCGATACCGGACATGGCGGCGGCACCCGGCCGGCCACAGGTTCGAGCACCACCACCGCGTCGGCCCGGCAGTAGGAGCCGCCGCGGTCCTCGGTGACCACCGCGCGGACCCGCTCTCCCGGTAGCGCGTGCCGGACGAACACCACCCGGCCCTCGTGGCGGGCCACACAGAAACCGCCATGGCCCACCGGTCCCACGGTGAGCTCCAATTCCGAGCCCGGGATCACGGCCGGTCGACCCGGGGCTCGGGCCGGACCCCGGAACCGTCGGCTGGGGCGCCGTCGGTAGGGACACCGTCGACTGGGGTGGTTGTGCCTGAGGTGCCGGCGGGACCGGTGTCCAACCCCCAGCGCACCGCTCCCGGTGCCAGTTGCTCACGCTGAGCGACCCGGGCCGAGGAGCGCAGCTGCCAGGGCACGCTGGTCACCATCACCCCGGGCTCGAACAGCAGCCGGCCCTTGATCCGTAGCGCGCTCTGGTTGTGCAGGATCTGCTCCCACCAGTGGCCCACAACGTATTCCGGGATGAACACCGTGACCACGCTACGGGGGTTGACCGAGCGCGCCCGCTTGACGTAGTCGATCACCGGCTTGGTGATCTCCCGGTAGGGCGACTCGACCACCTTGAGCGGAACCGGAAGCTCCCGGGCTTCCCACTCCGCGACCAGGCCTCGGGTGCTCGCGTCGTCGACGTTGACGGTGACCGCCTCGAGCACGTCGGGACGGGTGGCGCGGGCGTAGGCCAGCGCCCGCAGGGTCGGCAGGTGCACGGTGGACACCAGCACGATCGCGTGGTTGCAGGAGGGCAGCACGGAGTCGGCCTCCTGAGGCACCAACTCGGCGACCACCCGGTCGTAGTGCCTCCGGATCGTCTGCATCAACACGAAGATCACCGCCATCGCCGCGATCGCGATCCAGGCACCCTCGGTGAACTTGGTGACCAGCACCACTACCAGCACCGAGCCGGTCATCACGAAGCCGAAGGTGTTGATCGCTTGAGAGCGCCGCATCCGGTGGCGCGCAGCAGGGTCGGTCTCGCGTGCCAGCAGCCGGTTCCAGTGCCGGACCATCCCGCTCTGGCTCAGCGTGAAGGAGACGAAGACTCCCACGATGTAGAGCTGGATCAGCCGGGTGACCTCCGC
>JBOHFU010000451.1:0-3685 GCA_050699675.1 Pseudonocardiaceae bacterium | reverse complement strand
GGGTGGCACCACCCACCCGTTCCTCACGCTCCAGTTCCTCACCGACGGGCGCTACGACTCGACCACCGCCCTGTTCCTGACTCCGGCAGGCCGGGAGAAGCACCTCGTGGCCACCGACCACCTCGAGTCGGACTCGCTCCGGGGCCTGAGCTTGGATGACCTATTCGACATCGTCGCCCGGCACGGGCTCCACTTCGACCAGGCTCGCCAGACGGGTGTGGTGTTCCACATGATCAGCTGTCTCACCGAGCACGGCCGGGTCGGGCTGACCGCGGTGGGCGACTCCCCCGCCCAAGCCGACGCGACCTACCAACGCGCGGAGCGGATCCTCTTCGACGAGGCCCGAGTCGCGCTCGTCGACCCCGACCTCCCCCCGATCTAGTGCCGCGTCACCTGACGCGGCACTAGCTGCCTCCCGCCCGCTCCAAACCGAGGCAGGTCGGATCAGGCCCGCTGGCGGTTGACGCGCAGCGTAGCGACAGTGAGACCGGGTAGTCGCTGGACCGACGCCTCGGCCTGGCGGGCGCAACCGTCGAGCCAGATTTGGTGTCGTCGGATCGGACTCGAGGTTCCTGGGCCGCTGTATCCGGCCAGGAACCCAGCCAACGCTAACTGTTCGTCGGTGCTGAACAGCTCGTCATCTCGCGTCGCGAGCACGGTGCTTGTCGAGAGGGGAACGTCCACGGTGGACCTCCAACCATCGAGCCGAGGCGCCAGTGGCCGGGACCGGTCAAGCAGCCCCAGCAACCATCAGAGGCCGCCGACCGTACGTTCTGGCCAGCGATATCGCTCCAGAGCGGCGCCATCGGTGCTGGTGGAGGACTCCGTGGCCATCCACCCGTGAGGCCTGTCCAGAGGCACGTCGCGCGGTGACAGATCGATGCTCCTATGTTTGTCAAGGGTGTGTTGGGCGGGTGTGTAGCCGGTTGATGAGGCGAGTGACGTCAGCTCGGTGATCGTTGATGTTGTGGACGTCGCAGTCGTAGGCGGGCAGCGTGGTGACACCGAGGGTGTCGAGGCATTCGACGAGGAACTCGAGGATCTCGGCGAGCTCGACGGCGTCGATCGCGTCGAGGGCGATGGTGCCCATGGGGGTGGGTGTCCTTTCGAGGCTGGGCGTCGGCGCCGGGGCGAGGCAGGACAGGGATGGGCCACTCGGTGAGGGCAGGCTCTTACGAGGCCAAGGGGTCCCAGCCGCTGACGCGGGAGGTGGACTCGTTGCGGCGGGCCGGCGGATCGTTCTCAGGACAGCCCGGTGAGGACGTCAGCCGATTATCGAGCCAGGCCCGCCGCGACGAGCGGGCTAGCCGCGAGGGAGGTGGTGGAAGACCTCGCGGGCGACGTAGCGCTTGAGGACGCGGATGATCTCGCGCTTGGAGCGGCCCTCTTCGAGCCGGCGAGCGACATAGGCGCGGGTGCGCGGATCGGAGCGCATGCGGGTGATCACGATGCCCCACAACGCGGAGTTGGCTTGACGGTCACCGCCCCGGTTGAGCCGGTAGCGGGTCACCTTTCCGGAGGACGCCTGGATGGGGGCGACACCGCACAGATGCGCCCACGCGGCCTCCGAGCGGAGCCGCTGGGGGTTGTCGCCGGCAGTGACCAGCAAGGTCGCGGCAGTGTCGATGCCTACGCCGTGCAGACCCAGCAGTCCCGGGCCCGTCGCCGCCACTAAGTCGGCCAGGAGCTCATCGAGTGCGGCCTTCTCCTCGTCGACGGCCAACACCCGCCGGCCCAGGGTGCGCAGCGCCGTCTTGGTGGCCACGATCACCGGATCGCCACCGGGACGTGGTCGCAACGCGGCCGCCTCGGCGGCCAGTTGGTGGCGAGTGACGCCGCGCAGGCGCTCTCGCAGCTCGTCGGGAGCGGTGAAGCTGAGGTGCCGGATCTGGTTGAGGGTCTTGATCTTGGTCGACCGGGCGCTGCGCTTGGCCACCACCAGGGCCCGGATGGCCTCCACGTTGCCGTCTCGGGTCTTGGCCGCCCCACAGGCGCGCCCGGACTGGGCGGCCCGGGCCGCCTCCACCGCGTCCGCCGGATCGGACTTGCCGGCTCGGCGGCGGGCCTGGCGGTTGGGGCGGTCTACCTCGACCACCTCGACGCCCGCGGTACGCAACTGACGGGCCAACCCGGCGCCGTAGGAGCCGGTCCCCTCCACCCCGACACGGGTCACCGGGCCGAACGACTGGAGCCAGCCCAGCAGCTTGTCGTTTCCGGCGCGGGACGCCTCGAAGCTCTCCACACCCAACAACCCGCCGATCTTGTCGAGCGCCGCGGCCACGTGCACATCAAGATGAGTGTCGACGCCGCCAGTGACGGCGCGCCTGCCTTCTACGATGGTCATCGCCATCCCTTCTCTCGCTTCAGGTCAAGGGGTGGCACGCGCCGCCTATGCGTGCGGCGCCGGTGTGATCGCTCTGTTGGTGCAGGGCGATCCGCCGCACCCAAACGACGTTCGAGTGCCACATGCGTGCTCTGGGCTCTGGCCGACGGATCGTTCTCAGGACAGCCGACGACGTCAGCCGATTCTCGAGTCAGACCAAAGCCCAGAAACCGCCCGACCGTACAGCGGAACGACCAACCCATCGGTGGATGCTGACGATCAAGCGGCACCCCCCATACTCCCTGCCGAGTCTGTGGCCGCCTGCCCGATGGGTCGACCCGCGCCAGATCGCGGGTAGGCGCGCGGTTCTGTCGGCGCCGGCGTTCTGGGCATCCGCAGGCGAGTGTCGCGCGGTCGACCTCAGGTCGCCGCTGCGAGCTGGACGTCGCGGCGGCTGGCCATCTCCCGCAGATGTCCGTGATGGCCTGGCGCTGTTGGCTCACCGTGCGCTCCCGTCGGAACGGGGGACCCGCTTGCGGTCGGCCATCGTCTTCCAGAAGATCCGGAGGTCGCGCTGGCGGGCGCGCTGCCAAGATGCCGATCCTCGCCCGAACCAGTTCGTGGGCCGAGGGCTCAGCAGTGTCTGTTGCCTGCGACAAAAAGCCTCACCCAGCTCCTGGCGCTGCGGGGTGCCACGAGCCGGGTAGGGGCAGAGTCCGAACGCGCACCCGTCCGCGCAACTCGATCCTGGGTTGCTCATACCAGGCCGAGCAACACTGAGGTCGGGCCGCATCGTGGTGCGGTCGCCGATGAGGCACGGTGGAAGGTCGTCCTGGTTCGCTCGACGGAGATACCGCTCGTGCTCGTCGGGCTGGCCCCGTTCGGCCAGGTTGAGCAGCAGCAGCACGTCGGCGACGAGTTGTTGGGCACGACGGTCAAGCGCGGTCCAGCCTGTCGAGGGCGGGATCCATAGGTTGTGCATCCGAGGTTGGCTTGGATCGCTCGGGTGAGATCCAACCTTGCTGATCACGCCCGTCTCGTCGATCCACAAGTACCGCTCCGGGCGGCCGCTCACCAGGGCCTTAACGGCGAGCTCCGCCGTCTCGCGAACGAACGGATGCAGCCGGTTGCGCCCGGCGTCTGTGCCACTCGTCGCGATGGAGAGCCACCGGTCCACCCGCCTCCTCGGGGAGGCCCTGGCGCCGGCCACGTCGCGATCCGACGTCGAGGCGGTGCTGTCCGCGAGCGCCCAAAGGGTCAGCGCCTGGATGAGCGTCAGCTGGGAGTACCAGAATCTGCTTTGCCCGAGCAGTTCCTCGGCCTGTTCCGCCAGTATGACCCGTGCCTCTGGGCAGGTGGCGA
>JBOHFU010000450.1:0-3685 GCA_050699675.1 Pseudonocardiaceae bacterium | reverse complement strand
CCCATCCCCGATATCCCCGGTGACCAGCGCGATGTGCTCCACCCCGTCGAGCAGCGAGTCGAACCCGATCGCTCTGAACTCCCCGTGCACGGTCGGGATCCGGGCCTCCGCGACCCGCTCCACTTGCTTTTCGAACCGCCGCCGGTAGGCGATCAGATCCGCGATGGTGATCAGCGCCAGGTGGTGCTCGGCAGCGAAGACCTCCAGCTCGTCGCGACGGGCCATCTCGCCGTCTTCCTTGGCCGAGACGATCTCGCACAACGCCCCGGCCGGCGGTAATCCGGCCAACCGGGCCAAGTCCACCGAGGCCTCGGTGTGCCCGGGGCGGCGCAGCACCCCGCCCTCCTTGGCCCGCAGCGGTACCACGTGTCCCGGGCGGATGAAGTCGACCGACTTGGCGTCCGGGTCGGCCAGCAGCCGGATGGTGCGGGCCCGGTCCGCCGCCGAGATCCCGGTCGTGACGCCCTCTCGGGCATCCACCGTGACCGTGTAGGCGGTGCCCCGCTTGTCCTGGTTGGTGTGGAACATCGGCGGCAGGTCCAACCGGTCGCAGTCATCCCCGGTCAGCGCCACGCAGATGTACCCCGAGGTGTACCGGACCATGAACGCCAGCAGCTCGGGAGTGGCCCGGGCTGCAGCAAAGATCAGGTCACCCTCGTTCTCCCGCTCCTCGTCATCCACCACGATCACCGGGCGCCCGGCCGCCACGTCGGCGATCGCCCGGTCGATGGCAGCAAAGATGCTCTCGGTCATCGTGTCCTCCTCCCCCGCATCATCATCCCCCAGGACCACCGCTACCGGAGCCAAGATGTGGCCAGGCCAACCTCTCGACGTACTTCGCGATCACGTCAACCTCGATATTCACCAGCTCGCCGACAAGTCGGGTGCCCAGGGTGGTCAGTTCTCGTGTCGTAGGGATGAGCCCCACGGAGAAGTCGCTGATACCTGCCTCGATCACGGTAAGAGACACCCCGTCGACGGTGATGGACCCCTTCTCGACCACATAGCGGGCCAGCGCAGTGGGCATCTGGATCCGGATCAGCTCCCACGGCGCTGAGTCCTGCGGTGCGGTGCGGGACAGCACGGTCCCGGTGCCGTCGACGTGACCCTGCACCAGGTGCCCGCCGAGCCGGTCGCCCAGCTTCGCGGCCCGCTCCAGGTTCAGCCGATCGGAGATCCGGGCCGGACCCAGGCTGGAGCGACGCAGCGTCTCGCCGATCACATCGGCGGTGAACACGCCGCCGTCGACGTCGACCGCGGTCAGGCACACCCCGTTGACCGCGATCGAGTCACCGGGCCGCGCATCGGAGCTGACCAGCGGCCCGCGGATGGCGAATCGTGCCGCGTCGGTCCGCTCGTCCCGGCCGACGAGCTCCCCGAGTTCCTCGACGATGCCGGTGAACACGGCTGCGCCCTCCCTGGCGGTGCGCCTCACCGACCCCCGCACGCCCGGGCCTGGGCCCGCAGGGACTCGACGGCCCGCTGCGGGTCATCAGCCCCGTACACCGACGAGCCGGCGACGAAGCAGTCCACCCCGGCTTCCGCGGCCGCCTCGATGGTGTCGGCGTTGATCCCCCCGTCGATCTCCACCAGCACCGTCAGGTGCCCGGTGTCCACCAACCGACGGGCGGTGCGCACCTTGTCCAGCACCTCGTGGATGAACGACTGCCCACCGAAGCCGGGTTCCACGCTCATCACCAGCAGCGTGTCGTAGTGCCGCAGCACCTCCACCCAGGGCTCCAGCGGAGTCTTGGGTTTGATCGACAATCCGGCCTTGGCGCCGGCCGCACGCAGGTCCTTCGCCAGCTTCACCGGGTCGTGGGCGGCTTCGGCGTGCACGGTGACGTTGTAGGAGCCCGCTTCGGCGTACCCGATCGCCCACCGATCCGGGTCGTCGATCATGAGATGGCAGTCCACCGGGATGTCGGTGTACTTCATCAAGCTCTGCACTACTGGGAGGCCCAGCGTGAGGTTGGGCACGAAGTGCCCGTCCATCACGTCGACGTGCAGCCAGTCAGCCCCCGGTACCGCGTTGGCCTCGTCGGCCAGCCGGGCGAAGTCGGCGGCCAGCAGGGACGGTGCGATCATCGGCTGGTGTGCCACAGGGTGCACGTTAGCGTGCCCGACCTGCTGCCGGGGTGGCCGGTTCGACTCGCGGGCGGCGTCGCCGGTGACCCAGTCCCTGGACGTGACCCCCGACGTACCAGCACCGGCCCCACCACCGGATCACCCCGGTGTCCACTCGCACTACCGAGGTGGCCACCACCCGCGACACCACGATCAACCCCGCCCACTACACCGGTGCGGGCCTGTCGGAGGTGGTAGCTACTCTACTGATCGGCCAAGTAACAAGTCCACATTGACCGGTCGAGTACTGGTTAGCTCGGCACCCCGAACTACTGTCTGGATGGGACCTATGCGTGCACGACAACGGAGTATTTCCTTGTATGCATTATCGCCTTAGTCGGAATTCTCGTAGTCGCTATCTTTCAGGGGTTGCTTGTTAAAAAGGTTGGCCTCGGTCCTTTCAGTGTTGATTTCGACACCGATGGGGCAGGCAAATCTTCAGGGCCAGCTACTCCCGGTCCCACGTTAGGCACGCCGGGACCCATGCAAATAAGCGTGACCTGCGAGTCCCCACCTCGGATACGGCCCGGCGAGCCGATCGGGTTGACTTACAACATCGATACCACGGCAGCCGTCGATGTCGGACTCGGCGCTGGGCTCTACGACGAGCATGGAAATGATCATTCCCCCGGTACCGGTGACGTGGACAATCTTCCGGTTGCGACGGGTTTCAAGCGCGTGACTCGACCCTTTATAGTCCCTGCTGACCTTAAGCCCGGATCCTACGAGCTGACCGCCGAGGTGTGGCCGGCAAACAAGATCGGTTCCCCGGGCGTCGAAACCCTCGCAGACAGCCCCTGTGCGCTCGTAACCATTCCTTGATCCGCGACCCGCGCGCGGGGCCGCTGGGTATCCAGGCCAATCACTGCGAAGCGCTTGCAGGGCTGCGAGTCAGTAGCGTGGGAAATGGACGGGTTCGGTGAGCAGTGAGGGAGGCGGTGTGGACGGCGCGAAGGCATTCGGGAGGCGGCTGCGCGAGGTGCGGAGCTGGCGGGAGTTGAACCTCCGCGAGGCGGCTGGCCTGGCAGGGTTGTCGTTCAGCTTCTGGGGCCAGGTGGAGCGCGGTGAGAAGGCCGTGAACAGCCGCAAGACCCTGGAGGCGATGGCAGGCGCACTGCGGGTGCACCTCACCGAGCTCACCGGGCAGCCGTACACGCTGGCTGACCCGACCACCTCGCAGGCGCACGCTGTGGTGGCCGCGCTGGAGGGCGCACTGAACGACTACGACCTGGGCGAGCGGCCGGAGGACATCCGGCCGCGGCCGTGGGAGGCCATCGCCGCGGACCTGGACCGGCTGAACCGGGACTTGTGGCCGCGGGCCGACTACTCCGCCCAGGGCACCCTCCTGCCGCAGTCGCCGATTTACCCGCCGAGTCTGGTAACTCCCGGGTCATGGTCACGGTATCCCCTCAGCGGCGAGCGCTGTCGGCGTCAAATCCCCGTCGAACCTCTACGGTGTGGGTAGCTCCTCAATCTCCACGTCCGGGTCGATCGCGCGCAGCGGGCCAGGTTCTGCGGTCAGGATGGCGAAGCCACGGGTGATTGCCACGTCCACGGC
>JBOHFU010000449.1:0-3712 GCA_050699675.1 Pseudonocardiaceae bacterium | reverse complement strand
ACTGTGGACCGCTGATCGGCGCCTGGTCGCGGCCGCCTTACGGGTGGGCTGCGCGATCGATCCAGAGATCAGCGCTGCCGAGTAGCGCACCTTCCTCGGGTCGAGTACGTCAGGTGCCGTAGGGGCGGGCTGCCCTGGCGTGCCGGAGCGTGTGCGCCCACCAGGCCAGCTGGTCCAGGAGAGCGCTGGCTGCGGTGTTGACCGCATCCGGCTCACGGGGTGCCCCATGCTCGTCGAACCGTGCGCGCGCCCCGTGGAAGCTCACCGTGTCCCGGATGGTGACCGTGTGGAGTTCGGCGAACACGACACGAAGTTGCTCGACCGCGCGAAGCCCGCCGGACAGGCCGCCGTAGCAGACGAAGCCGACCGGTTTGGCCTGCCATTCCCGGCCCACCGAGTCGATCGCGGTCTTCAGCGGTCCGGGGTAGCCGTGGTTGTACTCGGGCGTGACGATGACGAACGCGTCCGCGGCACCGATCCGGGAGGTGAAGTTCGCGCTGGGGATCTGTGTGTCGGCGAGATCGATGACGTCGACGCTCAGGTCGTCACGTTGCTTGGCCTGGCCGACGAACCAGTCCGCGACGACAGGCCCGAACCGGCCGTCCCGAACACTGCCCACGATCACCGCGAGCGCAGACATGGCAGCAGTGGGGTTCATGGCGGCGACGCTATACCCTCAACTATTGTTGAGGTCAAGCTGAAAGGAAGTGTCGTGGCCATGGCAGAACCAACGTGGGATCAGGCTGAGCTCACCGTCGGGCAACTCGCCGCGCGCAGCGGCGTGGCGGTCTCGGCGCTGCACTTCTACGAGCGCCAGGGTCTGATCAGCAGCCGGCGGACCTCGGGCAACCAGCGCCGCTACAAGCGCGACGTCCTCCGGCGGGTGGCGCTGATCCGCATCGCCCAGCGAGTCGGGATCCCGCTGGCCGACGTCGCTGCCGTGCTCGCGCTACTGCCGGATGGCCGCACCCCCACCCGGCGCGACTGGCAACGGATATCCCAACGCTGGCAGACCGAGCTCGATGCGCGGATACGCCATCTTCAACAGCTCCGTGACGACTTCACCGACTGTGTGGGATGCGGCTGCCTGTCCATCGACCGCTGCCGGTTGGCCAACCCCTACGACCAACTCGGCAAGCACGGCCCGGGTCCCCGGCGACTGCTTGAGCCCTCGAGTGAGCCTGAGACTTGACCTCAATCTTGGTTGAGTTCTTAGCCTCGGTGAGTGTCGCTGGTCAAGAGACCGGCCACGAGCCGAGGAGGACTTCCATGACGGAACAGAGCGTGATCCTGGTGACCGGGGGGACCGGGAATGTCGGCCGGCAGGTTGTGTCCCAGCTGCTGGGCACCGGCGTTGCTGTCCGGGTATTGACCCGTAGTCCCGATTCGGCCGGGCTGCCGGGCGGCGTCGAGGTGGTGCGCGGTGACTTGGCCGACCCGGGCACTCTGGGTGGGTGCCTGGACGGGGTCGACGCCGTGTTCCTGGTCTGGCCGTTCTTCACCGCCGAGGCCGCACCCGCGGTCTTGGAACTGGTCGCCAAGCACGCCCGCCGTATCGTGCTGCTCTCCTCGATGGGCGTGCGCGATGACGTCGAAGCGCAAGCCGATCCGATCAACCAGTTCCACGCCGACCTCGAGCGCTTGATCGAGAAGTCCGGGCTGGAGTGGACCTTTCTTCGGTGCCATTCGTTCGCGACTAACGCGCTGTGGTGGGCGCCACAGATCCGAGCCGATGGGGTCGTGCGTGAGCCCTACGGCGCGGCGGCCAGGCCGGTGATTCACGAGCGGGACATTGCGGCTGTCGCAGCGCGAGTGCTGACTGGTGACGGGCACAGCGGGGCGACGTACTGCCTGACCGGACCCCAGGTGCTGACCCAGGTCGAGCAGGTCCACGCGATCGGCGAGGCGATCGGCCGTCCACTGCGTTTCGAGGAGATCTCGCCCGAGGCCGGCCGGCACAAGATGCTCGCTGCAGGCTGGCCTGCCTCAGTGGTGGACGGCTTGCTCGACGCGTACGCCAATATGGTGACGGAACCGGTGCCACCCACGTCCACAGTGCAAGAGATCCTCGGGACGCCGGCGCGGACGTTTCGCGAATGGACGGTCGACCACGCCGACGACTTCCGGTCTCAGCGCGGCCAGCGGTAGCGCAGCAGAGCAAAGCCGTTGGGGTAAATCTTGTGATCGGTCAGTGTGGCCGGGCGAGGTCCGACCGCGCCGCCGAAAAGTGGGATGCCCGATCCCAGCAGGATCGGGTGCATCTTCAGGCGCATCGCGTCAACTCCCCGAGCTGGCTATGTTCGGCGCGGCGCAGTCTGGTGCCAGAACGCGGTTATCGCGCAGGGAGTGTAAGGGTGCGGCCGGCTCGGCGGAGCTTTGCGGCGCCCACTCCGCGGCAGGCCAGGTAGATCGCGAAGGCGATCGCGGTGACGTAGCCGCTGATCGGTGCGCCGGGTGCCAGCGATGCCACGATCCCGCCGAGCACCGCGACCTCTGCGAACAGCGTCGCGAGCAGCAGTGCGATGACCGGGTTGGCGGTCAGCCGGGCGGCCGCGGCGGCCGGGGTGATAAGCAGCGAGAGCACCAGCAGCGCCCCGACCGTGGGCACCGCCAGCCCGGTGGCCACCCCGACCAGCACGGCGAACAGCACCGACAGCCCACGCACCGGCACCCCGCGGGCCCGGGCCACCTCAGCGTCGACGCTGGCGAACAGCAGCGGACGCCACACCATCGCGAGCACCAGCAGTACGCCCGCCGCGCAGCCGCCCAGCAGCCACGCGTCGTTGCGGGAGATCCCCACGATCTGGCCGAACAGCAGAGACAGCTGGTTGGACGCCCGCCCGGGATATAACCACAGGAACAGCCCACCCAGGCCCAGCCCGAACGCGAGCACCGCGCCGACCACCGAGTCGCGTTCCCGCTCGCGCAGCCCGAGCAGGCCGAACACCAGCGCGGCGACCACCGCGCCGGCCAACGCACCCACGCTGACCAGCGAGCTGCTCACCAGCAGCGCCGCCGCGGCTCCGGTGAAGGTCAGCTCGCTGGTGCCGTGCACCGCGAAGGACACCTGCCTGGCTACCACCAGCGGGCCCAGCGCCCCGGCGATCAGGGCCAGCAGCGCGCCGGCGATCAGGGCCTGCTGGACGAAGTCCAGCCTCAGTAGCTGCCCGGTGCCCTCGAACGTGAACAGCCGGTCCAGGATCTCCCCCAGGCTCATGGCTCGACCCTGACAAGCAGGTCTCGCGGGCTCACCGGTGCTCCTGCAGGTGGTGCAGGTCGTGCTCGCCGGGTGTGCCGATCACCAGCAGCCGTCCTCGCACCTTGATCACCTCGATATCGGTGCCGTAGAGCTCCGAGAGCGTCGCGGAGTTCATCACCTCGTCGGGGGTGCCGATCCGGAAGTTGCCGTCGACCAGGTACAGCACCCGGTCCACCGCGGGTAGCACCGGGTTGATCTCGTGGGTCACGAACAGCACCGCGGTGCGCGCCGTGCGCCGCCGTGCGTCGATCAACTCGCTGACCAGCTGCTGGTAGGCCAGGTCCAGGGACAGCAGCGGCTCGTCGCACAGCAGTACGTCCGGGTCACCGACCAGGGCTTGGGCCACCCGCAGCCGCTGCTGCTCGCCGCCGGAGAGCAGCCCCACCGGCGCGTCGGCGTAGTGCCGGGCACCGACGGCGTCGAGTGCCTCGAGCACCCGCGCGCGGCGTCGCG
>JBOHFU010000448.1:0-3719 GCA_050699675.1 Pseudonocardiaceae bacterium | reverse complement strand
CTCACCGCTGGTACCCGGATTCTGCGCGCCGACACCGGCGCCGAGGTCACCCTTGGCGAGCTACTCCGCAGCGGCGAGCGGGATGTCCCGGTGTGGTCTCTGGATGAGCGTCTGCGGCTGGTTGCCCGGCCGTTGACGCATGCCTTCCCGAGTGGCACGAAGGAGGCGTTCCGGGTCACTCTCCGGTCGGGACGGATCGTCGAGGCGACGGCGAGCCATCCGTTCCTGACCGTTGACGGATGGCTCCCGCTTGGCGAGCTCACCGAGGGCTCCCGGGTGGCCGTGCCGCGATCTGTGCCCGAGCCACAACAAGTACGGACATGGCCCGAACATCACGTGATCCTACTCGCTCACTTGATCGGCGACGGCTCGTTCGTGCGGCGGCAACCGCTGCGCTACGCGAGTACCGACGAGGCCAACCTCCGCGCTGTGTCCGAAGCTGCCGCGACGTTCGGCATCACCGCGGTCCGTGACGACCACGAGGCGGCCCGGTGCACCTCGCTGCGGCTACCGGCGCCCCGCTTGGATCAGATAACCAGCCGGCTCACGCACGGCAGGCGCAATCCCATCGCGGCCTGGCTCGACAAACTCGGCCTATTCGGACTCCGTAGCTATGAGAAGTTCATCCCTGACGAGATCTTCGGGCTGTCCCGTGCTCAGGTGGCATTGTTCTTGAGGCACCTATGGGCAACAGATGGCTGCATCCGGTACCCGGGTGACTCAGATCGGCGCGTCCAGATCTACTATGCGACGACGAGCCGGCGCCTCGCGGACGACGTGATGCGCCTGTTGTTGCGGGTCGGGGTGCTGGCTCGGATCGCCGTAGCGCACAAGTCCGGGTATCGCGACAGTTACCACGTGAGCGTAACCGGCCTCGACAATCAGCGCGCCTTCCTCTCCGACGTGGGGTGTCACGGTGCCCGCGGAGCAGCCGGAGCCCGTGCATTGGAAGCGCTGCACGGGCTAGCCGGCAACACGAACGTCGACACCGTTCCTGCCGAGGTATGGGCGCGGGTCCGTTCGGCTCTCATCGAGCGTGCTATGACGCACCGAGCCTTCGCGGCTGCGATCGGCACGCAATTCTGTGGCAGTACGCTATGGAAGCCCAATACCTTATGTAATCACAGCGTGAGTCGGGCTCGTTTGACGCGGATCGCCGCAGTTCTTGAGGACTCGGACCTTCATCTGCTTTCCACTAACGATGTATTCTGGGACGAGGTTCGCTCCATAGAGAGCATCGGCGAGCAGTCTGTCTATGACGCCACCGTTCTAGGAACTCATAATTTCATTGCAAACGGCATCAACTTGCACAACAGCTTGGAGCAAGATGCGGATATGGTGATGCTGATCCACCGGCCCGACGCGTGGGAGCGCGACGACCCGCGCGCCGGTGAGGCGGACCTGATCCTGGCTAAGCACCGCAACGGTCCGACCACGACCGTGACCGTCGCCCACCAGCTGCACTACAGCCGCTTCAACGACATGGCCCAGGGTTGACCCCTACCGCAGCTGGTGATCGGTAGTGGAGGCCGCCACCCGGATACTGCTCAGCCCGGTTCGCCGCGGCGCTTGCGATGGATCACCCATCCCAGATCCACCAGCGCTACCGCCGCGAGCAGCGCCAACACCACCCCGAGTGCCGTCAAGCCTGCCCTGATCATCAACACCGCGGCGACGGTGCAGAACAACAGCCCGAAACCGGCCAGTACGGCGCGCAGGGTCAGCGCGCTGCGCGTCGGCGTCGACCCGCCGAACCCGGCGGTCGGGTCGTGGTATCCGGGAAGGCCCCGCTCGTAGTCCGCTCTGGTGCGCCGCTGACGTGGCTTGTCCTGCTGTGACACGACGCTTCCTTTCGAATCCTTTCGAATCGAGGTCCATCGTCGGCCTCAGCTCACGTACCGGCAAGGGCGACGCAGGGTGGGGCGCCGGCTGCGACGCGCCGTGAGAATCCCGTAACCTTCCGCGGCGGTTCCGCGACCGAGTTCCCGGGTATTAATACAACTGTGCTTACCGCTGTCGACGTCGTGCTGCCGTGCCTGAACGAGGCCGAGGCGCTGCCAGCCGTGCTCCGCGCGCTGCCCGCGGGATGTGCCGCCCTGGTCGTCGACAACGGCTCTACCGACGACACCGCCGCGGTCGCCCGCGGACTGGGCGCCCGGGTGGTGTTCGAGCCGCGTCGCGGCTACGGCGCGGCCGTACACACCGGGCTGGAGCAGGCGAGCACCGAGATAGTCGCCGTGCTCGACGCGGACGGCTCGCTGGATCCCGGTGCCCTGCCCGAGCTGGTCCGGGCCGTCGCGGAGGACCGGGCCGACCTCGCGGTCGGCAGGCGTGTCCCGGTCGGCCGGGGGGTGCAACCCTGGCACGCCGGCGCGGCCAACGCGCTGCTCGCCGGCCTGCTGCGCCGCCGCGGCCTGCCGGTGCACGACATCGCCCCGATCCGGGTGGGTCGCCGCGCGGCGCTGCTCGGCCTCGGGGTCACCGACCGCGGCTTCGGCTACCCGCTGGAGTTGCTGCTGCGGGCCGCTGACGCGGGCTGGCGGGTGCACGAGATCGATGTCGCGTACCGCCCCCGCGGTGGCGGCCGCTCCAAGGTGTCCGGCTCGCTGCGCGGGACCCTGCGGGCCGCCCGGGACATGACCGCCGTGCTGCGCGGATGAGCGGCTCGCGCCGCGCGTCTCAAGCCGTCGGCAGACCCAACGTCACCGGCGGCGGCAGCGCAAGATCCGAGCCTGCGCGGACGAACAGCGGGATCTGCTGCACGGGCGCGTCGGCGATGGTCCAGCGAGCACCGGTGGTCACGTCGCCGGTCCAGTAGTCGTGCCACTGCCCTGCCGGCAGGTACACCGGACGGCTCCGCGCCCCGGCGGTGACCACCGGTGCAACTAACAAGTCCTCGCCGAGCAGGTAGGCGTCCTCCACCGTCCAGGCCACCGGGTCGGCCGGCTCGGCCAGCCACAGCGGCCGGATCAGCGGCAGACCGGTCTGGCTGGCTTGCTCGGCAAGCTCATGCAGGTACGGCACCAGCGCCTGGTGCAGCCGCGCGTACCCGGCGAACGTCGCGAGGGTGTCTTCGCTGCTGAACACCCCGACCGGGTCGGCCTGGGCGCCGAGCATGTCGCGCATCACCGGGGACAGCGCACCGAGCTGCGTCCAGCGCGTCCACAGCTCGACGTCACGGGAGCCGTCGCTGTCGAAGAACCCGGCGATGTCGGGCCCCCAGTACGGCCAGCCCGAGATCGACCCGGACAGCATCGCCGGGAGCACGCTGCCGATACCGGTGTGCCGGTCCCAGGAGCGGTGCTGGTCGCCGGTGAACCGGCCGGTGACGCTGGCCTGGGAGCCGCTGTAGCCGGCGCGGGCGAACAGCACCGTCTCCCCCGGCTTGACCCCCTGCGCCGCCTGCCTGGCCGCCCGGGCGTAGCGCACCGGGTAGGCGTTGTGCACCACCCTCCCCGGCTCCCCGCTGGCGTAGATCCCGTCGACCGGCGCGCCCTCCCCGTAGTCCTGCATCGCGCCGTCGAAACCCACCGTGCCCAGGGCGTGCCGCACCCGGTCCTGCCACCACGCGACGGCACCGGGGTGGGTGAAGTCGAGGTAGGCCCGCCGGTCGTCGTCCGTCCACGGTTCGGTGAACACCGGTTCGGACGGGGTACCCACCAGATAGCCCCGCTCGCGCGCCTCGGCGAACCCCGGCCGCCCGGGGACCAGGAAGGGGC
>JBOHFU010000447.1:0-3725 GCA_050699675.1 Pseudonocardiaceae bacterium | reverse complement strand
GGCAGCGGGATCGCCGAGATCAGGGCCTGGGTGTACGGATGCGTCGGCGCGCTGAACAGCTCATCAGCCGTACCGGTCTCCACGATGCGGCCCAGGTACATCACGGCGACCCGGTCGGCCACGTGTCGCACCACAGACAGGTCGTGGGACACGAACAGGTAGGACAGGCCCAGCTGCGCCTGCAGGTCTGCCAGCAGGTTGAGCACACCGGCCTGGATGGAGACATCCAGCGCGGATACCGGCTCGTCCAGGATAAGGACCTTCGGCCGCAGTGCCAGCGCGCGGGCGATGCCGATCCGCTGCCGCTGCCCTCCGGAGAACTCGTGCGGGAACCGGTTGCCGTGCTCGGGCTTGAGCCCGACCAGCGCAAGCAACTCCCGCACGGCGTCCCGACCGGAAGAGTTGTAGCGGCCGTGGATGCGCAGCGGTTCGGCGACGATCTCGTTCACCGGCAGCCGGGGGTCAAGCGACGCGTAGGGGTCCTGGAAGACTATCTGCAGCTCCCGGCGCAGCCGCTGCATGGCCTTGCGGGACAGCCGGGTCAGCTCGGTGCCCTCGTAATGAACGTGACCAGCCGTGGCCGGCTGTAAGTTGAGCAGCACCCGCGCCGTGGTGGTCTTGCCGCAGCCTGACTCACCGACCAACCCCAGTGTTTCGTGCCGGTACAAGTCGAACGACACGTCGCAGACGGCGTGCACGTCGCCGAGCTGGCGGCGGACCAAGCCGCGGCCGCGCACCGGAAAGTGCTTGACCAGGTTGCGCACCGACAGCACCGGCTGCGAGGCTGTCATAACGCCGCCTCCGCGGGACGAAGTACGTCGGCGGTCACGATGCGGTGTCCCAGGAGATGGGGCGGAACAGATCGCCCGGCTTCAACCCGTCCAGGCGGGCGCTGAAGTGGCAGGCCGACAGGTGCCCGGCGGTGCCGGTCCCGGCCAGCGGGGGTTCTTCTGTCTCGCAGACCGCTGCCGCCAGCGGGCAGCGGGGGATAAACGGGCACCCCGGTGGCATGTTGATCGCTGAAGGGGGTGCGCCGCTGATCGGGTGCAGCCGCTCGGTCCGCACGTCCAGCCGGGGCAGGCTGCCTAGCAGGCCCAACGTGTACGGCATCCGCGGGGCATAGAAGATCTCCTCGACGGTGCCGGCTTCGACGACCCGGCCGGCATACATCACCAGCACGCGGTCGGCTTGCCCGGCGATCACGCCGAGATCGTGGGTAATGAGCAGCATGGCCGCCCCGGTCTCCACCTTCGCGGTGTGCAGCGCCTCCAGGATCTGCGCCTGCACGGTCACGTCCAGCGCGGTGGTGGGCTCGTCCGCGATGATCACCTCGGGCCGGTTGGCCATCGCGATGGCGATCACCACCCGCTGCCGCATCCCGCCGGACAGCTCGTGCGGGTAGCTGCGGGCCCGTTCGCTCGGGTTGGGGATGCTGACCAGGTCGAGCAGCTCCACCGCCTGCTTGCGCGCCGCGTCGCGGGTGACGTCATGGTGCGCCCGGATCGCCTCGGCGATCTGGTACCCGACTGGGTAGACCGGGTTGAGCGAGGTCATCGGGTCCTGGAAGATCATCGCGATCTCCCGGCCCCGGACCCGGCTGAGCTCTTTGTCCGACGCCCCGAGCAGCTCAGTATCCCCCGAACGGCCTCCCGAACGGCCGCGCAAGCGCACCGACCCGGATGCTCGTGCCGTGCCGGGCAGCAAACCCATCACGGCCAGCGAGGTCACCGACTTGCCGGAACCCGACTCGCCGACAATGCCAAGCACCTCACCGCGACGGAGCTGGTAGCTCACCCCGCGCACGGCCTGCACCCGGCCTTCGTCGGTGCGAAACTCCACCCGCAGGTCCGCGACGTCGAGCACGGCATCACCCAGGGAGGGGGTCATCTGCGTATCTTCGTCTGCTGGGGGTCGAAGGCGTCGCGCAGGCCGTCTCCGATGAAGTTGATGGTCAGCGCGATCAGGATGATGAACAAGCCCGGGAAGTAGAACAACCACGGTCGGGTCTGTACCGCTGTCTGCGCCTGGCTGACCAGCAGCCCGAGCGAGGTATCCGGTGCCCGCACCCCGAAACCGAGGTAGGACAGCGCGGTCTCGGCCAGGATGGCGAAGGCGACCAGGATCGTGGCATTCACGATGACTGAGCCGAGCGCGTTGGGTACCAAGTGCCGGAAGATGATCCTGGCATCACTGGCCCCGAGCGCCTTGGCGGCCTCGATGAACTCCTTCTCTCGCAGCGAGAGCACGACGCCGCGCACCACCCGGGAGACGTAGGCCCAGGACAACCCGGTGATCACCGCGGCGGTCAGCCACCAGCTGCCCCCGGCGTTGTGCCCCAGTACGACGGCGACCGCGAGCAACGGCAAGGTGAGGATGAGGTCGACAATGCGCATCATCACGGTGTCGACCGTGCCCCGGTAGTAACCCGCGGCGGCTCCCCAGACGGTTCCTATCAGGGTGGCGAACACCGCGACCAGCACCGAGATCCCGATCGAGATCTGGGTACCGCGCAGCACCTGGGCCAACGTGTCGCGCCCCGCTGCGTCGGTGCCGAAGGGGTGGTTCCAGGACGGGGGCTGGGACTCATCCGGGGTGAGGTCTGCGACGGAGTACTTCCACAACCAGCCACCGACGAAGGCCAGCACCACCAGCGCCAGCAGCACGACCAGGCTGGCCACGGCCAGCCGGTGTTGCCGGAAGCGGCGCGCAACCAGCTGCGCCTGGCTGCGCTCGGCGACGGTGAACTCCCGGTCAGGCATAACGGATCCTCGGGTCGAGCACGGCGTAGAGCAGGTCGGCGGCCAGGTTGAACAGGATGACGAAGGTTGCTGCGATCAGCAGCCACCCTGCGACTGCATAGACGTCGTAACGCCGGACCGACTCGAGCAGGAAGCTGCCCGCCCCGCGCCACTGGTACACGTTCTCGGTCACGATGGCCCCGGAGATGATCGCACCGAGATCCAGCGCGGTGACCGTGGTCAGCGGGATCAGGGCGGTACGCAGGGCGTGCCGGGTCATCACGGTGCCCCGCCGGAGCCCCTTGGCGCGGGCCAACCGGACATAGTCGCTATTGAGCACTTCGAGCATGGCGGCCCGCTGGAAGCGGCTCCAGGCCGCGAAGGACAGCAACGCCAGCGAAATCGTCGGCAGGATCATATGGCCGACAATGTCGGTGATCGTCGCCCAGGTACCGCCCTCGACGTAGACCGAGCTGTCACCGATGGTGAACAGTACCTGCCTGCCGACCGCGTCGTTGAAGCTGATCCCGGCTTCCTTGAGCAGTATCGCGAACCAGAACGACGGCATGGCCAGGAACAGGAATCCGAAGAAGGTGAACGTGTAGTCGGTCCCGGAGTACTGCTTGACCGCGCTGATCACGCCGACGATCACGGCGAGCACCACCGCCAGCAGCATCGCCACCGCGATGAGGCGGAACGTGACCAGGAATCGCGCGGCCAGCTCTGGACCAATCGCCTGGGTGGACTGCACCGATGGGCCGAAATCACCGTGGATGACTCCGGTCAGCCAGTGCCAGTAACGCGCCAGCAGCGGCTCGTCGAGATGCAGCCGTTGGGCTTCGAGTTCGAAGGTGCGCGGTGGCGGCGGCGGATTGCGGGTCTTGAGCTCCGAGAGCGGATCGCCGGACAACGACACCATGACGAAGACGACGAACGTCGCGATGGCCAGAATCGGCACTGAGACGAGGATCCGGCGCACTGCATAGG
>JBOHFU010000446.1:0-3726 GCA_050699675.1 Pseudonocardiaceae bacterium | reverse complement strand
ACGCAAGCTTGCAGCATGCAATATGGCGGCCCACAACCCAGTGCTGAGCCGTCAGGTCATTTCTTCTCCGCTTTGGGCAACCGAGGTTCGATCATCTGCGCGATCCGCAGCGCCTCGGCACAGGCATCGATCGGCGGACCCAAGTTCGACGACGCTGCCACACTCACCGTCAGCGATACCGGACCGCCGTCCATCAACTGCGTGCACTGTGCGCCGCCACGGTCCAGCACGAGTTGAGTACCGGCCCGGCCGTTTACCGTGTTGTCCGCGAAGCTGACGAATGCCGGATCACGGCGAGTCTGATACGAGGCGAGGGTGTTCTTGTCCCGGTCCAGGCTCAGCGTGAACGGCTGGCCCACCCACTGGCATCCGACCACGCCCACCTCATCGAACGGCTCGCGGGTGTCCTGCTTGATGCCCAGCCCGCCCAGCTCCCTGTCGGACAGGATGGTGCACATATCGACCTGGCTGGCATCGGCCACCGCGGGCGGCGCGGGAGCCCCCGGCACCGGCGAGCCGCAGCCAGCCGCGAGCACTCCCAGCGCGGCCACCAGAACAGCACCGCGCCTCACTGAGATCGCCCCTGCTCAAAGCTGCTCACCATAACGGATCCTTCCTCCGAACCCGGGAGACCGTACTACCCGTGACGGCCGCAGCCAGCACGCTCAGGGCTCAAGCAGGTGTTGGTTGGTACGGCGCACCAGGTGGGCGAGCTCGGGTATCTCCACGACTTCCCGGCCAGCGGCGCGGAGGAGTTCGGCGCCCTCGCAGTCGACGAACAGGTCGGGCTCGCGCCAGGCGAAGACGATCCGCGGGATCGGGGTGGCGAGGATGAGCTCAGTGCAGCTGCGGGGTCGCGAAGCGCGGGTACTGCACGGTTCGAGCGAGCTATAGAGGGTGGCTGCGGGCAGCCGGCTGTCGCCGGGCGTGAGCTTGGCCAGGGCGGCCTCCTCGGCATGGTCGTGCGGGTCGGTCTCGCGGGAGTAACCCGTGGCGAGCACCACGCCATCGGCGTCGATGATCACCGCGCCCACGGAGAACGCGGTTCGCGACCGGGGACACCGCTGCGCGAGTTCGATCGTATGCCGCAGATACCCGCGGTCCCGATCGCCCGTCATCGGCCGGTAGTGGTGGCGAGGTAGCGGAGCAGGACGAGGTCCCCGATCTGCCGGGTCTGCGCGAGTGTCATCGGATGCTCGGGGTTCTGGGGGAACCGACCGGGATGTACGAACCGGGGGGCATCAC
Source organism: Pseudonocardiaceae bacterium (assembly GCA_050699675.1). GTDB lineage: Bacteria > Actinomycetota > Actinomycetes > Mycobacteriales > Pseudonocardiaceae. The sequence goes on along the minus strand of JBOHFU010000446.1, from coordinate 2,481 downwards.
GGTCGCCGACGAAGAACGGCGCGATCACGAGGTGAAGCTCGTCCACAAGGCCCGCGCTCAGGAACTGCGTATGGACGCTACACCCGCCCTCGACCATCAGGCGCTCCACCTTGCGATTGCCGAGATCGTCCAGCACGATGCCCAGGTCGATCGACTCTCCGGCTGCCACCACGGTCGCGACATCCCCGAGCGCTTCGCGAAGTGCCTGTACCACCGGATCACGGGTGTAGACGAGCTTGTCGCTGTCGCCGCAGGAGAAGAATCTCGCGGTAGCGGCCAGATCGCCGCGACCAGTCAGCGTGACTTTCATGGGGTGGGCAGCCAGGCCACGCCGGATCCGCTGCTCCTGACGCTCGACGGAGCGGACCAGCAGCCCGGGATTGTCACGCCGGATCGTGTTCGCTCCGACCAGGATGGCATCAGCATCGGCGCGCACCTCATCGACCCGGTCGAAGTCCTCCTGGTTGGAAAGCAGCAATCGGGCATCCCGCATGTCGTCGATGTAGCCGTCAAGGGACATCGCCACCGAGACAAGGACATGCGGGCGGGGCGTCACGGGCCGACCGTGGGCAAAGTCAGCGCGTGACGGTGATGGCCTGCACTGGGCAGGCCAGGGCGCCTTCCTCGGCGTGGCGCTCCAGATGGGGCTTGACCTCCGGGTTGCGGATCAGGCAGTACCCGTCGTCGTCGAGGTCATAGACCTCGGGCGCGACCGCGTTGCACTGACCGTGGCCCTCGCAGATGTTCGGGTCCACCTCGACGTGCATGGCGTCCTCCTCGGCTTCGATCTCAGCGCGGTGGGAACTCAGCCATTTTGGTCTCGTCAGCTCCGGCCGCCCACCTCTGGGGGTAGGTCGGGGAGCGTGCGCCTCGGTGAAGGGGTGACGGCCTTCGGGGGGGGTTAAGTCTACGAGCGAAGTCCGGTAGAACAATAGCTCTGGGGCGTGACGGCGTTTGGGCCGGGTCGTTATGCCTGACAGGTTTGCCCTCGGGTGGTCGGGGGGCGACGAGGAGGTGGGCTGGTGAACCGTCGGGTGCGTCGCGCGGTGTTGGAACGGCTAGTGGCGGTCGAGGAGATGGCCGCCCGGGCGGGTGCGGCGCTGTCGGGACCGGTAGCACGCAAGCACATCCGGACCATCACCAAAGGATGGCGGGAGTTGCTCATCGAACACCAGCCGGACCCCACGGGTCGCTGCCCGGTGTGCTCGGGCTGGCTACGCCGTCGCCGCTGGCCCTGCGATGTGTGGGTGACCGCGCACCGGCACCTCATCGGTGACGGGACGGAGCCGATCGAGCGCCCCGCACGGAAGTCCCATCCGTTCCGCCGGCCGCGCCAGGTGCTGGTGGTGCCGCGCCAACTGGACGCTCCTGCCGCCGATCAAGCCGCCGTGGACAACGTCTCCCAGCGCAGCGAGACCGACAACGCGGCGATGCCTCGGACCGAGGTGACCGAGCCTGCGACCGCCATGCCTCACCTGCGGCGAGGCGGGCACCCCCGAGCTTGATCGTTCCTCTCGCCCCCGCTGTCGGGGTCGCCGCCTAATCTGGCGGTCGTGGCTGAGCAGAGCAACGCGAAGCGACGCGGCTGGATCCGCCGGCTCGCGACGGCGTGCTGGCGCCACCCCTACCTCAGCGTGACTGCACTGCTCGCGTCCGGAGTCGGGGTCGGCATGGAGGCCATCATCCCGCTGCTCACCCGGCTCGCGGTGGACGACGCGGTGGCGGGCACCACACAGCGGCTGGGCTGGCTGGTCGCGGCGCTGGTCGGGGTGGCGCTGCTGCGGTTCGGAACCGCCTTCGTGCGCCGCTACCTCGGCGGGTGGCTGTCCCTGGCGGTACAGCACGACCTGCGCCGTGCCGTGTTCCGCGCAGTGCAGAAGCTCGACGGCGCCAAGCAGGACGCCCTGCGTACCGGGCAGGTCGTGTCCCGGGCGATCTCCGATCTGCAGCTGGTGCAGGGTCTGCTGTCGCTGGTGCCGCTGGTGGCGGGCATGCTGGTGCTCTTCACCGTCGCGCTGGTCGCGATGCTCTGGCTTTCTCCATTGCTCACGGTGATCGCGCTGGTGGTGGTACCGGCTGCGGGGCTGGTCACCGCCCGGACCCGGCGGACGCTGTTCCCGGCGACCTGGTCGGCCCAGCAGCGCGCCGCCGACATCGCCGAGCACGTCGAGGAGACCGTCACCGGGGTACGGGTGGTGAAGGGGTTCGGCCAGGAGGCCCGCGCGGTGTCCCAGCTCGAGCACCGGGCCCGGCGGCTGTTCGCCGAACGGATGCGCTCGGCCCGCCTGACCGCCACGTTCGCCCCCACCCTGACCGCGTTGCCCTCGCTGGGCCAGGTCGCGGTGTTCGCCCTGGGCGGCACGCTTGCCCTGAACGGGACGATCAGCCTGGGAACCTTCGTGGCGTTCGCTGCGTACCTGGCAATGCTCGTCAGCCCGGCCCGGATGATCGCAAACCTGGTGGTCAGCGCCCAGCTTGCCC
>JBOHFU010000445.1:0-3727 GCA_050699675.1 Pseudonocardiaceae bacterium | reverse complement strand
CCTACCCGCGACACCGACCGCTCCTGGGTTCCCGAACTCATGTAAAGGGCTCCGGCGCTTGATCGGCCCGGGGTTCCAGGGTTGCATGAGCATCCCGGCTGGTTCGGTGGGTGGCGTTGAGTAGAACTCTGAGGGGGGACGGTGTGGTTCGTCGTCTGTGGCCTCGTGTTGTTGATTGCCACCGCTGGCCTGGCCACGGATGCCCCGGATGAGGGAAGTGGGTCGGCCCAGCGAGGTCGGGCCCGGTTGCAGCGCATGAGTGGGAGCCGTGATCAGGTTGCTCGCCACCTTGGGACCGTGGTCATGGAGATGGGTCGCTGCCTGCGCGGTCTGGTCGGAGTCAGGGAGTTCCGGCGGATCGGGGAGGGTTGCGGTGGAGCGACGGCTGGTTGGGGTGGATCTGGGGGTTGCGAGTGCGCACACGGTGCGGGTGCTCGCGCAGGATGGGCGGGAGGTGTGCCGGCGCCGGTGCGAGCCGACGGTGGCCAGCCTGGCTGTGGTGGAGGCGGCCGCGTTGGCTGGGGCGGCGGCGGGCACGGTGTTGGAGGTGGTGGTTGAGCCGACCGGGCCGGCGTGGTTGCCGGTGGCGGTGTTCTTCACCGCTCGCGGGCACCGGGTGTATCGGGTCTCGTCGGCGAAGGCTGCGGATCTGCGCCGGTTTTTGTCCCGGCATGCCAAGAGCAATGGCATCGACGCCGACACCCTGGCCCGGCTGCCGCTGATCGACCCGGGTGGGTTGGCGCCACTGGAGCTGCCCGGCTCGGAAGCAGCGGCGCTGGACCGTCGGGTCCGCGCGACCGATCGGCTTACCCGGCTGGGTGCCCAGCACAAGGTGCGGATCAAGGACCTGGTTCGACAGCTGATGCCGTGTTCGGTGCTGACCGGGGACCTCGGGGTCGCCGATCTGGCGGTGTTGGAACGGTGGGCCGACCCGCGGGCGCTGCTGGCCGCCGGTCCGGCCCGGCTGACCGCGGTGATCGCGAAGGCCTCCCACGGTCAGCAGGGCGCGCAGCGCGCTGCGGCGTGGCGGGCGGCCGCGGCCGCCGCGGTCGAGCTCTACGCCGACCATCCCGCGGTGGCGTTCACCGACCTGGCCGCCGAGGTCGCCACCGAGGTCCGGCTGCTGCGCACGACACAGACCGAGCTGGCGATGCATGCCCAGCAGCGGGAAGACGCCTACCACTGGGTCGATGTGGGTGCCTTGGCCCGCAGTCTGCCCGGGCTCGGTGAGGTCGGCGCCCCGGTGCTGGTCGCCGGGATGGGCCGGGCGGGCCGGTTCCGCAGCGGGGCGGCGTTCAAGTCCTTCACCGGGCTGGCCCCGCGGGCCAGCGAAACCGGGAACACCGACCGCAAGGGCCAGCCGATGAGCAAGGCCGGGTCCTCGCTGCTGCGGGTCACCCTGATCCGGGCCGCCGACCACGCCCGCAAACAAGACCCGCAACTGGCCAAGATCTACTACACCCAGATGGTCGAGCGCGGCGCCGAACACCTCAAAGCACTCTGTGTGGTCGCCGGCGCGCTCGCCGAACGCGCCTGGGCAGTGCTCCACCGGCAGATGCCCTACGTCGTCTGCGACACCCACGGCGTCCCGGTCACCCCCGAGGAGGCCACCCAGATCATCACCGAGCACTGGACCGTCCCGGTCGAGGTCCGCCGCCGACGCCGCAGCACCAAGACCGCCCCCAAACCGATCCCGCAGCAGCGGGCAGGGAAGGCCCCTCAGCAAACCCGCGCAGGGGCATGACCAGTCAGACACCCGAAAAAGGGGGCGTAGACGAACGAGGCGACCTTCCCCACACCCGATCGTGCGCGCATCACCACGAACCGGTCAACTCCTGCCCAACCAACGGGTCACCGAATCCGGTGTGCCCCAAGCGCGACACCGGGACCACACCAGACCTGACCGCACACCCGGGGGCCTGCTTCGACACCCGGCCAAGCTTGTCTCGGGCGTTGGCCGGTCAAGGGTGGCCGCAGGCCATCGCGTAGCGACGGTTCCGCGCGGGGCGGCCGAAGGCCGGAGGGGTCCCCGCGCGAAACCGCCCTTGACCGGACAGCGACCGAGCAAGACCATCAGCCGGCTGACGAAGCTGGTCTTCCCAGCACCGCCGCGCATTCCAACGCGCCCACTTACCCCCAACGCCGATGAGACGTCCTGACGCGGGAGAGGGACCGGCCGTACACCCCGCAGCCCGATCCCGCGCCCCTTGACACCTGATCCCCGATAGGGAATCAACTACCCACCCTCACCAACCCCACACCCGCATACATGACCTCACGCTGAGTAACCCACTGAAAACAGCGAAGAGCCCACAGGGAGCCGGCGGTGAGTCGTTCCTGTGTCTGAACCTCTCGGTGGGCACAAAGAAGGTCGACCAGTGGCCCGGGTATCGCGATCGTGCGGCGGCCGGCCTTTGATTTCACGTCGTCGAGGACCAGGCCGCCGCCCTGGCGCAGCGGGCACCAGCGGGCGTGGTCGGTGCAGTCTGTTGGACAGGGGTTTGGACAGGTAAGTTTGTGCCGCCGACACCCCGTCTTGCATGGCATCGTCTTGTGATAGCGCGCGCCGCACTGGTGGGGGTCGCTGCAGCCGTGTTGCCAGGTTCGGCGCTGCAGACCGCGGCGGACGCGGAGCTTGCAGGCGGTGAGATCGACCAGAGGCCACCGTAGCCCGAGTGCCTCGCCCTGACGAAGCCCGAGCGTGAGCGCGACCGCCCAGCGAGCGGCGTTTCTTCGCTTGCCCGCCACGGCGAGCAGCCGCCGGGCTTCATCGACGGTGAGCGGTTCGATCTCCTCGTCATCGAGTCGGGGTGGCCGGGCGACCATCGCGACGTTCAGGGCGACGTGCTTACGCTTCACAGCCTCGCTCAGGGAAGCGCGCAAGGTGCGGTGGGCGTGGTGCACTGTCCCAGCGGCGAGACCTGAGCGGATCATCCGCCCGTAGAGCATTTCGATATGCTCAGGTTCGAGCTTGTCGATCCGGTGTGCGCCGAGTCCGGGCACCAGGTGGCGGGTCACATCCGTCCGGTAACCGACCAGCGTTTTGTACCGAACTGAAAGCGCGGCGATGTCGTCGAGCCAGTGGGTAAGCCACTGCTCGACGGTCCACGCACGCCCGGCCTTGCGCACCCGACCGCTGTCGCGCTGCTTCTCCAACTCGCGGACTGCGCGGGTGACTTCTGCTCTGGTCTTGCGTTCGACGTGCCGACGGTCCGGCTTGCCATCGTCGCGGACGCCCATCGTCACCCGCCCGTGCCAGCGACCCTTTTTGTCTTCGTAGATGGTTGAAGCGCCGTTCGGGGCGCGCCCGCCTTGCTGCTTGCTGGTCATGGTGTGTCCCCCTCTCAGGCCGCTGAGTCATCGAGCTTGGGTAGAGCTGCTCGGAGGCGTTGGAGGTAGCGGGGCAGGGCGTCGGCGGGGATTCGCCGTAGCCGCCCGATGTGGACAGACTCGACCGCACCGTCCTTGACGAGTGCGTACATCAGGGTGCGACCGATGCCGAGCCGATCGGCGGCTTCCTCGACGGTGAGCAGCAACCGGACGCTCCTGCCATCGCTAGCGCTCATGCTGGGCGTCCTTCCGGTAACTGGTGCGGGTTCCCGGTGGTTGGTGCGTGAGGTGTGGGTGCGTCGGTGGGTAGTCATTCCGCCCCTCCGACGATGCGGAGCGGGGCACTAGCCGTACCAGCCGTACCAGCCTCGTTTTGGCTGCTCAGGCTGGTACGGGT
>JBOHFU010000444.1:0-3728 GCA_050699675.1 Pseudonocardiaceae bacterium | reverse complement strand
ATGACCGCCGACGTACTTTTCCCCGCGGAGGCGGCGATATGACCGCGCAGGTGCAGGCGCACTGGACCGCGGTGTGCCGCTACGACGAGATCATCCCGGAACGGGGGGTGGCGGCGCTGGTCGACGGCGTGGCGGTAGCGGTGTTCCGCACCCACGACGGCGCGTTGTTCGCACTATCCAACGTGGACCCGTTCAGCAGCGCCTCGGTGCTCTCCCGGGGGATCGTCGGGGACCGCGGGGGACGGGCGACGGTGGCCTCGCCGATCTACAAGCAGGTGTTCGAGCTGGCCACCGGAGTATGTCTGGACGACCCGGACGTCTCAGTGCCGACGTATCAGGTTCGGGTAATCGACGGGATCGTCGAGGTCGGGCCACCATGACCGCGCCGTTGCTGGGACCGCGACCCGAGCTGCTACCGCTGGCGGGATTCACGATCGGTGTCACCGCCGCACGGCGCGCCGCAGAGCTGGGTGCGTTGCTGGAGCGCCGGGGCGCCGAGGTGCTGCATGCCCCGGCGATCCGGATCGTGCCGGTGGCTGATGACGCCGAACTGCACGCGGCCACCGAGCAGTTGATCAGCCACCCGCCTGACGTCGTCGTGGTCACCACCGGCATCGGGTTCCGCGGGTGGGTGGAGGCCGCCGACGGGTGGGGGCTGGGCGAGGCGCTGGTTGTGGCACTGCGCCGGGCCACCCTGCTGGCCCGAGGTCCCAAGGCGCGCGGCGCGGTCCGTGCGGCGGGCCTGACCGACGCCTGGTCGCCCCCCTCGGAGTCCTCAGCCGAGGTGCTGGAGCACCTCCTGGCCGGTGACCTGGAGGGGGTGCGGGTAGCTGTGCAGCTGCACGGCGAGCCGCTGCCGGACTTCGTCGACGCGCTGGGCTGCGCAGGTGCGCACGTGGTGCAGCTGCCCGTCTACCGGTGGGTGCCACCCCATGACCTCGGCCCGCTGGACCGGCTGCTCGGGACGGTTCTGGATGGTGGCGCCGACGCGGTCAGCTTCACCAGTGCACCTGCCGCGGCCAGCATGCTGAGCCGGGCCGACGAGCTCGGTGTGCTGGAGCCGTTGCTGCAACGGCTTCGCCGGGACGTGCTCGCTGCCTGCGTCGGGCCGGTCACCGCAGGCCCGCTGGTGGCCCGAGACGTGCCCACTGTGCAACCGGAGCGCTCCCGGATCGGCGCGCTGGTGCGCACGCTGTCGGAGACGCTGCCGGCCCGGGCGCCCCGCTGGCCGGTCGCCGGTCACATGCTGGAGCTGCGCGGGCACGCCGCGGTGGTCGATGGCCAGCTGTGCACCGTGCCGCCGACCCCGATGGCCCTGCTGCGGCTGCTGGCGACCCGTCCCGGGCGGGTGGTGCCGCGCGCCGATCTGCTCGCCGTGATGCCAGCAGCCGGTGACGACGAGCATGCTGTGGAAACCGCGGTGGCTCGCCTGCGCGCCGCCCTGGGCGCGCCACGGCTGGTGCAGACCGTGGTCAAGCGGGGTTACAGGCTGGCTCTGGAACCGGGGGACTGCCAGTGAGGGCGTCGACGCTGTGACCGTCGTTGTGGCCGCGCACGGCACCCGGGACCCCGCTGGCGTCGCTGTGGCGCGGCAGCTGGTAGCGGCGCTGCGGGCCCGGCTGTCCGACAGACCGGTGCTGCTCGCCTTCGTCGACGTGCTCGGTCCTGGGGTGGGCGAGGTGGTCGCCGGCGCGCCCGGCCCGGTCACTGTCGTACCAGCATTCCTGACCTCTGGTTACCACGTGCGGACCGACATTCCGCGGGAGGTGGCCGCCACCGGCCGCGGCGACGTCACCGTGACCGCCGCCCTTGGCCCGCACCGGCTGCTGGTGGGAGCGATGGGGGACCGGTTGCGGGCCGCGGGCTGGCGCAGCGGCGACACTGTGGTGCTGGCCGCCGCGGGCTCATCGGACCAGCGTGCGGTGGCCGACGTGCGTGCCGCGGCGGGTCAGCTGTCCAGGGAGGTCGGCCGCCGGGTCCGGGTCGGGTTCGTCGCCACCGGAGCGCCGGGGGTAGCGCCGCTGGTTGCAGGCCTGCGGGCGGCCGGTGCGCCCAGGGTGACGGTGGCATCCTGGCTGCTGGCCCCGGGGCTGTTCCATGGCCGGCTCGCCGACGCTGCAGCCGACGTGGTGGCCGCGCCACTGGGCGCCCATCCAGGGGTGATCGACCGGCTAGTCCAGCTCGCCGGTGTAGGCGCGGTGCTCCGCAGCGCGTAACGGTGGAGATCACCGCCGGCGGTAAACCGGCGGTGTACTGTCCCGGGTGTGGCCCCCAAGATGATCAAGGTTGACGCGCGCACGCATGCGCGGCTAGCCGAGTTGGCCGCCGAGCACGGCACCACCATCGGCGGATACGTCAGCGAGCTTGCGAGCGCGCAGCGCACCCACGCGGAATGGGAGGCCATCGGCCAGCAGACCCACGACTACCTGCGAGAGCACTTCGGTTTTGACCCGACACCGCAGGAGCGGGCCGAACTGGCGGCCGAGCACGCCGGGATCATGGCCGACCTTGACACCCAGTTCGCCGCCCGCCGCGGGTGGACGCGGCGGACCGCATCCGGCCCGGTATCGCTCGACATATCGGGCGGATTCCTGCCGTCGAACCCGTCGACCTGACGTAATCCGCCGTGCTCGACCTGCGCGAGCGCACCCCGCAGATGGCGCTGGACTTAGCGCACGTGGTCAGCCTCGCTCACCCGAGCACCGACTGGTCCGCCGGGTTGATAGTGGCCACCGCCCAGCCGGACCTTTATGCCAGTTTCGACCTTCCGATCTACTCCGTCGGCTACTGATCATCTACAGACACGGTGGTAGCGGGCCGCCTGCTGCTCAGGAGTAGGGTGCGCCTGCCGGTTTCCAAGATCGAGGAAGGATTGACATGTGCGCTGGGGGCTGCGGCGGTTCGCGACGTCGGCGGGGCTTAGCGGTGCGCGTGGTGCTGGCCACGCTCGCCCTGCTCGCGGCGACGGCCGTGTTCTCACCCGCGCTGGGGCGTGCCGATACCCGCTACCCGGTGCTGCTCGTACACGGCGGGATCGGCTCGCCAGCCGATTTCCGCCAGATGATCGACTGGCTCAAATCCGACGGCTACCGGCCCTATACTGTCGATCTAGGCTTTCCCGGGATCGACACCGCCGCCAACGCGAAGAAGATCGGAACCAAGGCCGACCAGATCCGGGCCGAGACCGGAGCGTCGAAGGTGCACCTGGTCGGGCACAGCATGGGCGGGCTGTCCGCGCGCTACTACATCAAGATCTTGGGCGGCCTACCGCACGTGGCGAGCTACACCGCGTTCGGCACGCCCCAGCACGGCAACCCCAGCGGCTGTTTCCTTGTCCCTGACCAGTGTCCAGACGGCCCGATCCTGCAGAGGCTCAACCGCGGCGACGACACACCCGGCCGGATCCACTACACCTCCATCGCCAGCAAGCAGGCACACGCCGAGGAAGCCAACGGCAGGTGGCACCCACTCGACCGGCGCGCCTGCCTGCCGCTGATCGACGGCGGGCCACATGACGCCGAACCACGCAACGCCGTGATCTACCAAGCGGTAAAGGACGGACTCAATTCCGCCTGCCCACCCGAGTGGCGAACCAACCTACCCGAAATCAGACCGTAACCCGCCCCTCCCGCAGTCTGGATGCAGACCGCTGTAATCGACCTATCGATAGGTGCATTCTGCATCCAGAACGCATGATTGATGAACAGATGGACTGGAGTCGAGACGCA
>JBOHFU010000443.1:0-3729 GCA_050699675.1 Pseudonocardiaceae bacterium | reverse complement strand
CGACCAGCCCGTCGCGCACCGCCAGCAACGCTGCCTGGGTGCGGTCGGCCACTCCGAGCTTGCCGAGGATGGCGCTCACATGCGCCTTGACCGTCTTCTCCGAGAGCACCAGCTCGCGCGCGATGAGCCGGTTGGACAGCCCGCGGCCGATCAGCCGCAGCACCTCACGCTCCCGCGCGGTGAGAGGGTCCCGATCGGTAACCGAGTGCATTACCGTCGCCGCGACCCGTGGGTGCAGTGGAGCGCCCCCGTGGTGTACCGAACGCAACGCACCGGCGAGCTCGGTGGGGCCGATGTCTTTGAGCAGGTAACCGGCCACACCTGCGCGCACGGCCGGTAGTACCGAGTCCTGCCCGGAGAACGAGGTGAGCACGACGACCTTGACATCGGGATATGTGTCACGCAGCCGCCGCGCGGTCTGTACCCCGCTTAGTCCGGGCAGCACGAGGTCGAGTAGCACGATGTCCGGATGCATGGCGGCCACCAGCGCCAGCGCCTGTTCCCCAGTGCTCGCCTCGCCGACTACGTCCATGTCCTCCTGCAACTCGAGAAAGGTGCGCAGCCCGGTGCGCACCATCTCGTGGTCATCGACGAGCAGCAGCCGGATCGGATCAGCCAGCGGGCACCTCCAAGGTCACGGTGGTGCCGGCCCCAGGCGCGGTGTCCACCTGCAGGGTGCCGCCGAGCGCTTCGGCACGCTCCCGCATGCTGGCCATCCCGAGTCGGCGGGAGGTGCGGGCCGTGGCCGCCAGATCGAACCCGCGACCATCGTCGGACACCTGCAGCCGCGCCGCGGCGCCGACCAGGTCCAGCCGCACCCGGATCTGGTGCGGCGAAGCGTGTCGCAGAGCGTTGCCGATCGCCTCGTTGGCCACTTTGAGCATCTCCCGCGAGACCTCCCCGGCGCAGCCGCCGCCCCGGCCCTGAACTTCCAGCAGGATCGGCACGTCGTGCACGGCGCGGAGCAGGTCGACTCGCTTGCGCAGCGCCGCGCCGAGGTCCTCCCGGTCTACGTCAGGCGGACGCAGCGTGTCCACCAGCTCTCTCAGCTCGTCCAGCGCGGTCCGCGATAGCTCCCGCACCCGGTCCAGGTGGACGTGCGTCGGGGAGCCGGCACCTGCCACGGTTGCCGCCGACTCTGCGGCGAGGGTGAGGCTGAACAGGGTTTGGGTCACCGAGTCGTGCAGGTCCCGGGCAATCCGGGTGCGCTCGTCCACGATGGACAGCTCGCGAAGCCGCTCCTGGCGCTGCGTGTTGACCACCGCCAGCGCGGCATGCCCGGCCAGCGTCTCCACCAGGCGCTGGTCGGCTTCGGTGAAAGTGTCCCCGCCGACCTTCTCCGCCAGATAGAGCGCAGCGACCACCTCGCCGCCGGCCATGATCGGCACCCCGAGGAATGACCGCATGTCCGGATGCGCGTGAGGGTAGTAGCGGAAGCGCGGATCCGCGCGGATATCCGCGCGCCGGATCACCTGCGGTTCCTTCAGCAGTGCGCCGAGCAGGCCATGGGTCCGCGGCAGCGAGCCGATCCGGTCCCAGGTCGCGGAGTCCACCCCGGCAGCAAGGAACAGCGCAAACCCGCCGTCACCGTCGGGCACGCCGACTGCTGCGTAACGGGCGCCCGCCAGGTCGCGCGCGCCGTCGAGGATGCTTCGCAGCACCTGCTCACTACGCCGCTCGGCGCCGATTTGGCCGACCACCTCGAGCAGCCGGCGTAGCGCAGATGCGTCCTCGCTCATCACCGCCATTCTCGCACCGCGATCCCGCCGCCGTCGGCGAGAAGTGCAGCGTTTGAACTCGAAACCTGGCAAGTGCTGCTCGAGATAGGCCCGGCGCACCGCCGGCGATCTCGTTGAAAGTCCGGCAGCCGACGAGAATGATGTGGTGGATGATGATGGACCAGCGCTTCGGCCAGGAGCTCCGACGCCCGCGCGATCGGGCAGGCAGTACTGCCCGTGGTCCTCACATCCACAGCCTGCCACCCAGCGCCGACCTGCACTGGTTCAGATGCTGAACCCTCGTCAAGCCGGACCCCCGATCGGCACGTTCCGACGAATGCCAACACCTCCACAATGCCAAGGTGCTCAGGGTTCATTTCTTGCACTTGTCGCGGTGACGGAAACCGGGACATTGGGGGCGATCCCTGTCGCATCCGGGCCAGCTGCTTGGCTGCGCTCAGTCTCGGTCGAGGAAAAGGTCGCGAGGGAAAGGAGACAAGGATATGAAGCGGCACCTCGCGACTCTCGTGCTGACCTTCTCGATCGCCGGGCTGGTTGCCGGGCGGCAGCTCCCCCGCGGGCAGCTCCCGCCCGGCAGCGGCCCCGAACGCGGAGACGGACTGGGTAGCAATCATCCAGCCCGCGGTTCATAGCGCAAGCGAGCCGCGGTCCCGGGAACGTCGTTCGTGCTGCACACGATGGCTCAACTGGCCGTGTACGACGCGGGTGGCGATCGAGGGTGGCTACGAGCCGTACCACACGGCCATCGAGGCCCCGGGAGGGGCCGATGTGCGCGCCGCGGTGGCGACCGCAGCTTACCGAACGGCACGTGGCCGCGTGGCCCATCGCAGTTCGCATATCTCGACGAGCGCTACGGCGCCTACCTGAAAGACATTCCTCAGGGCCGGGCCAAAACCGATGGCATTGAGGTCGGTGAAGCCGCCGCGGCCGGCGTCCTAGCGCTGCGCGCCAACGACGGCTTCAACAACGCAGTCGCCTACCGGCGCAGCGCTAACCCGGTCCCAGCTGGTGAGTTCGAGCCCAACGGCGGCTGCGGCACCGAACCGGTGGATGTCGTGATGGCCCAGGTGACGCCGTTCACCTTTCCCAATCCGGCCCAGTTCCGCCCTGACGGCCCGGACCCCTTCAGCTCCGATCGCTAGGCCAAGGACTTCGATGAGGTTAAGGCATATGGGCGCATGGACAGCTCGGTGCGCACCAAAGAGCAGACGGACGTGGTGTATTTCTGGGCAGAGCACCCCTACGTGCACTGGAACCGCAATCTCATCAACCTGGCCGTAGCCAAGGATCTGGATGTCTCGGACACCGCTCGCTTCTTCGCGATGGTGCACACTGCGACGTCCGACGCCGCGATCGCCGGCTTCGAAGCTAAGTATTTCTACCGGACGTGGCGTCCCCGCACCGCGATCCCGCGCGCCGATGACGACGCCAACCCCCAGACCGATCCGGATCCGGCCTGGACCCCCCTCCTGACGATCAACCACCCGGAGTACCCCTCGGGGCATGCCTTCGCGTCGACCGCCTTGACCGAAGCGGTCGCGGCGTTCTTCGGGACCGACAAGGTGGAGTGGACCATCGTGACGAGCAAGGAGGCCGTTCCCCAGCTCGTGCAGACCAGGCGGACCTATACGAGCCTGAATGCCGTCATGGACGACGTTGACAACGCGCGGGTGTGGGGCCGGTCTGCACTACCGGAACTCGATGGTTGAGGGGCGGCGCGCTTGGCAGCGAGGTCGCCAACCACGTGACAAAGGGCTACTTCCGTCCTCGAGGCTGATGCTGAGCGCAATCAGCGGGCTGGGCGGGGTTATCACGGGCCCGATAACCCCGCCCAGCCCGCTCAATGCGGGAACGGGCGGGAAGGGATCCGCGGTGGGCCCCCGGCCACGGCGGTGCATCGTCGGCGACGAGGTTGGCGGCGGTTTGAGACGTTCCAGCGGGGGGTTGGCGGTACTTGAAGGGCGTCCAACTAGCGGAGGCCGGCGGCGTC
>JBOHFU010000442.1:0-3733 GCA_050699675.1 Pseudonocardiaceae bacterium | reverse complement strand
CGCGGGCACAGCGCTGCTTCACACCGAACTGAGCCCCGGAAACGTCCTCATCACCGAGACCTCCGCCCACCTCGTCGACTGGGCTTGGCCGACCCGAGGCGCGAGCTGGATCGATCCCGCATGCGCGGTGGTCTGGCTGATCGCCTTCGGCCACACCCCCGCGGACGCCGAGAAGTGGGCCGAGCAACTACCCGCGTGGCGCACCGCTATTCCCACCCACCTCGCCGCCTTCGCGCAGGCCCAGCACACGATGTGGGCCTCGATCGCCGAAGACCAGCCCGACGCCTGGATACTCCGCGCCGAGCAAGGCGCTCGGCGCTGGGCGGAGCACAACATGTAAGCCACCATCGAGCCCAGGAGGGACCATGGTCACCGAACCGCCGAGCATCCACCCGACGCAGCAACTCCGCACCCCAGCGGGTGAACCCGTCGAGATCGATCTCGAGATGGTCCCACTCATACGATCCCTTTGGGCGCTCGACCTCACCACCCTCGGCTGCTGCCAGGACAACGGCGAATACACTCGCGCCCGCCGAGAGATGTTCCCCCGTGGTGAACCCACCGGACACAGCGGCTTCATCGACTACCACCTCGGCTGGGCCTGGCTGAAGATGCCAATCACCGACACCACACGACTCACCGAGATCCTTCTCGCGACCTCGTTCCGCGACGCCATAGCCGTTCGCTGGCAGCGCGGCTCCTGGCGGCTCGACATCCCGTTCGTCTACGACGTAAACAGCGGCATGGGGCCGGCCACAGCCGTGCAGATTCACTTTCCCCGCGAACAGATCCAAGAACTGTCGTCAACTCTCGGCGGCCTCATTTTGAGCGTGGATAATTGAGCGCTGACTGACAGAAAATCTGGTTCGCACGCATTCAACATGCTTGGCGCGCCAGGTCGACCTGGAATGAGGTGGCGGTGATCAGCTCGGCCAGGGCGAACATTGCTCGCCGCGGCGCCGGACCCATTGCCGGCTGCCCGCTCATTGCAGTGACCGGCTCCGCGTTTCGCAGGGCATGTGACCGCGTTTTGCAAGGCGATCATGCTGTGCACCGCTGCCCAACCCCGGCACCTGGGCGGGCGCTTGTGGACATTTCCTCTTTCCGTGTTGTGGTGACGGGATGGCCGGTGAGAATCGACGAGCTGGTGAGGGCGCAGCGGTGACGGACGGAAGACGGAGGCTCGCCGGGCGCTACCGGCTGGACGGCTCGCTTGGCCGGGGCGGTATGAGCGAGGTTTTCCACGGTTACGACGAGCGCCTGGACCGGCAGGTGGCTATCAAGCTGCTCCGCGCGCCGTCGGCATCGGTCCCGGCCGGCCCGGACAGCCCAGAGGCCCGTCGAGATCCTCGATGCGCTGGAGCGCGACCGCAAGCGGTTCCTGCGCGAGATCCGCACTACCGCCCAGCTGGAGCACCCCGGCCATCTACGACACCGGCGTGGAGACCGCCCCCGACGGCAGCATGCAGCTGTGGCTCGTCATGCAGCTGTTGCGTGGCTCAACCCTGGAAGCTGTGCTCGACCGGGCGGACTACACCGCCGCACCGCCGCGCCCGGCCTCGGCGTCGGCGATCGAGCTGGTCCTCTACGACGTGGCCGACCTCGGTGTTCGGCTTCGGCTACACGTCTACCAGGCGGGATTCTTCGACCGGCCGCACAACCACCGGTGGAGCTTCGCCAGCCATATCCTCCGTGGCGGTTATACCCACCGCATCTTCGGTCGCGACGATCAGTTCGGCGAGGACACCGACCCCGACAGCCTGCTCCCCATCCACGAACGGCTCGAACAACCCGGCTCGGCCTACGCCCTGCACCACACCAGCGTGCACACTGTCCAAGCCGAGGCCGACACTATCTCCCTGCTCGTTCGTGGCCCCTCCGCCAAACAGCGGTTCCTGATCCTCGACGCCGCCGCGGGCGGCTTCTTCTGGGTCTACGGCGCAGCTCAAGAATCACCTGAACAGCGCGCTAGCAAACGCTTGACCCCCGACCAACTCACCAACACCATCACCCGCATCCAACGCCTTATCGCGGACCTCGATCCGGCGAGCCGATCCGCAACTCTCGACGGAAGGTAGAGACACCGTGACCGACGACGACGCATGGCAGGGAATGCTGTTCGGCGCCACCTCAGCCGAGGGCGAGACCACCGAGGACGGCCCAATCGACGAGCTGCGCGTGTGTGCGCTCAACGTCAACAGCCCCAGCCCCAGCCGCGCGCAACGCATCGTCGACTGGCTGCTGGCAACCAAGAGCAACACGCTGGTGCTGACTGAGATGCAGCTCTCCGAAGGCGGACGCCACATGCTGGCCTGCCTCCAGGCGGAAGGATGCACCACCACGTGCACGCCCGGTTGGAAAGACGCCCGGTACTTCGCTGCCGTCGCCACTCGAGGCGTCGAGGCCGTTCCGGTGCAGCCAGCCGGGTTCGATCCCCGTGTCGCCGCTGTCGACCTCACCAACGACGCCACAACCGTGCGCCTCGTGGGCCTCTACGGCCCTTCCAACGGCATGACCGCGGAAAGCAGCCACCGTCGCCGCGAGTTCCAGAGTCGGTTCCTCGACTACCTCGCCGAGATCAACAACTCAACGTTGTGCGTGGTGGGCGACCTCAACGTCGTCGAACCCAACCACCGCCCCCATCTACCGGCCTTCGAAGACCACGACTACGCCTTCTACACCGGCCTGCTCGCGCTTGGCCTCCGCGACGCCTACCGCGAACTCAACCCCACGGGCGGCGACCATAGCTCGATCAATCCCCGCTTCGGCAGCCAACGCCTCGACCACAGCCTAATCAGCGATGGCGCAGGGGACGTCCGAGCTTGCGCGTACGACCACACCACCCGAAGTGACGACCTCAGCGATCATGCTGCTCTGCTCACCACCATCGGGCTGCGAGCCGACCGTGCGGCGACAAACGGCCGTCGCCCCTGGTAAGCAACGGCCGTTCGCGGTGACGTGCTAGCCAACCAACGCCGGAGTGCCCAGGCGGGCCAAGAGCTTGTCACGGAAGCGCGCCATGTGCGGATCGAACCGATCGTGCGCCCACTTCGCAGGGTCGTCCAGGACGAACCAGCGAACCTCATTCGCCTCTCGGGGGTCCGCCTCGATCTGCATGTCCTGATCGGCGGCCAGCACGAACCAGAACGACACGTCCGTGTGACTGTGTTCGCCGCGCGTATTCGTCACGGTCAGGAACAGTGGCTCGTCCCTGAATCGCGAGTGGAACTCACCGTCGATACGCAGCTCCTCAGCGGCCTCCCGCAGCACCGTCGTGCGCGGATCCTCGCCGTCGTCGACGTGACCGCCGGGGAACAGCCACAAGCCCGCTTTCACGTGATCGACCAGCAGGACCGAACGTCGTGCGTCGTCGAACAAGGCGAAATAGACACACAGGTGCCTGTCGGGCGTAGCCGGCCGGGCGATTCGGAACAACGGCGCACCCGACCGGATCCACCGCAACGTGGTGGCCCTGTCCTGAGCCTCGTGCTCGTCGAGGGGTGTCACACCTGCTACTAGGTCGTGCACCACATCGCGCGGATCCTGACCTGCCACCGTCATCTTCGAAGCCCTCCACGACGATCACGCTCAGGTCGAGCCGGTGCTCCAGCAACGACGTTTGCCGGCGCCCGAGGGCGCGTGGCGGACCTTAGCAGCGCTCCCTACTCATCTCGTGGAGCCCACGCCGACCCCTTGTCGCATCGGCCCGGAGGCGTCCGTCGGCGTCGGTCGA
>JBOHFU010000441.1:0-3741 GCA_050699675.1 Pseudonocardiaceae bacterium | reverse complement strand
CGCGGACCAGCGTGCTGCGCTACCTGGACACCCTGGAGGCTCTCTTCCTCATCGTGCGGATCCCCGCATGGGCCGCCAACCTCAGCCAGCGCGAGATCCGAGCCCCCAAGGTGTACCTGACGGATCCGGGACTGGCCGGCTACCTCCGCCGTGCCGAGGTCGCCGCGCTACTGCGACCAGAGCTCGCCCGCGGCGCGGACGGCCCGATCATCGAAGGCTTCGTGCTCACCGAGCTACTGCGCCAGGCGAGCTCGGCACCGGATCCGCCGGATCTCGCGCATTACCGCGACCGGGACGCCGAAGAGATCGACATCGTCGTCGAGGGCCCTGACGGCCGGGTCGCGGCCATCGAGGTTAAGGCCGGCCCAGGCGCCGCGCCGGCGGCGGTACGCAATCTAGTCTCGCTACGCGATCGGCTCGGCACGCGCTTCGTGGTGGGCGTCGTGCTGCACAGCGGATCGGAAGGCGTGCGGCTGGGCGACCGCATCGTCAGCCTCCCGATCAGCGCGCTGTGGGCCTGATGACGGCGTCCGCCGCTCAAACCCTCACACGCCGACCACGGTCACGACGCCGTCTAAGCCCTTGAAGTCCTCCGCGTTACGCGTGTACAGGGGAAGGTCCCTGGTCGAGGCGATCGCGGCGATCATCAGATCCATCCGGCGGGGCCGAGGATCGCGGCCAGCGGCGATGGCCAGCGCCACCAAGGTCCCATACCGGGCCGCGGCCTCGCTGTCAAAGGGCAGGGCGTCGAAGTCGGCGACGGCCGCGCCGAGCTTCTCCGTGCGCGCAGCCCGGGTGGCGGCGTCCTTGGCCATGACGACACCCTGGTGCAGTTCGGCGAGGGTCACGGCGGTGATCTCCGGGATTGCAGGTAGAGCCGCCGGCTCAATCACGTCAAGGTCGATGTAGGCACAGCTGTCGAGCACTCCGCAACCGGGGCGATCAGGCACGGCGCCGCTCCCACGGGTCGTCGTCGCCAACCCGGTCCTGCGTGCCGAAGAACTCGTCGGCCTCAGTGCGCATGCCCGCATGGTCTACTCGGGGCAACCTCCTGTGCCGGGCCACTAGTTCTTCGGCGCTCAGGCGTCGCCTGCGGGTAAGCGGACGCAGCTCGGCGACCTCCGTTCCGTTGCGGGTGATGTGGTAGGTCTCCCCCGCCTCGACCGCGTCCATCACGGCCGCAGAGTTGTTGCGGAACTCGCGCTGGGTGATGATCTTCACGTACCCATTGTAGCGCCGCGAGTCCCGATGGGCTACACACGGTCAGGCGTCGATGAGGGGTAAACCGGTACCGACCGACGGAAGGAGGTGGGCAATGCCAGCTCGGCAGCGGTGCTCTGTGAGCTGCTTCTCGACAAGGTGACTGTCGAGCGGGATCGACGCCGGCGAGTCGGGTACATCGGGTATCCACGCGCCGCCCGTCGGCAACGGGTCAGGGGCCGTCCGGGACGTCGAGTCCCATCGCGGCCAGCAGCGCGGCTGGGCCTTGCGGCCGCGGCGAGCGGATCAGCTTCTGGTAGCCCGGTTCGTACTCGTCGACGGCGTTGAGGGTCTGGGTCGTGAGCTCGGCCCGGATGCCACGCTCACAGTGACAGAACCGGATGAACGCCCGCAGCAGGTCAGGCGCCTTAGCCAGGTAGTCGGCCTCGGCGACAATCTTGCGGGGGATCCAGTCGGCGAGCAGGATCTCCACTGCCGTGGGGCTCCAGCGCAGCGGGTCGCCCGGTCCGTAGCCGGTGCCGAACCACAACAGCGACTCGAGCAAGCTCCGGTGGTCGGCGTCGTCGAACCCTGCCCCGGCAGGGGAGGCGAGGAACCGTTGGGTCAGCTCGGCCTGTGCGGTGTCGTCCCACTCGGGGCGTTGGTAACCCGCGCCCCCCTCGGGGAGCATGGCTGTCATCCATTCGACGAGCGGTCGGCAGGCCGGCCAGGTGTCGGATTCCAACGGCGGGAAGCTTATCGCGCTGATCTTGATCGCCTCGGTGATCCGGGCCCGGGCGTCGGCAGCGTCGAGGTCACGAGCCTCAGTGTCCGGGTCATCGGTGACGGCGAGCATCTGCCCGACCAGATCGTCGACCGATCCCGGCATCACGAATGCGTCTTTGACCAGAGTGCCCATGTTGTGGTCGATGTAGACCACCGCGGTGATCTCGTGACCGCCCGGCAGCCGGGCACCGATCACGACGTTGTCGCCGTCACGCAGCACGTGCACGACCTCGAGCACCCGATCCGCGGGCCTGGTGTCGGTGAGGTCGGCGAGCCAGCGCGGGAGGGCGTCGGCCCGGGACGAGATCTCGCGGCGGACTCGGCGGCGCAGCATGTCGTCGCCGGAGAACGCGGCGATGACGGCCAGCAGCGCCGACGTCTCGGGCAGGTCGACATCGAGGAAGGTCTGCACGAGCTCGTCGCGCGACGGCAGCTCAGACTGCGGTTCCGGATCGAACGGACCGCGGCGGCGGGGATCGAACGCGGCCAGCAGCGTGCTGACCAGCCCGAGCATGGCGAGTGGGTGCTCGTCGGCGAGGGCGGTGGCGACGTTGCGCATTAAGTCGGGCTCGTCGCGGCCAGCCCGCCGCTGCGGCGGAGTCGGCCTGGCCTGCTTGCGGATGGCCGGGCGGACGGGCTTTTTGCGGCGCGTGCGTTTGGACACCGGGGCAGGTTAGTCCCCAAGCCAGTCCGCACGACGTCGGCCACCAGCTACAGCTATGGAGGTGCAACCGCGTCGCCACAAGGATCATCTCACCCACCGAGTCATCCAGCGCCGTCTCAGATCCCCACAATGGCGGCGACGGCCAGACCGAGGACGAGCAGCGGGCCGGCGACCCGCAGGTGCACGAACGCCAGTGCGGCGAACCACAACGGCCACACCGGCACCGGACGGGGCGGCTGCTCAGG
This sequence comes from Pseudonocardiaceae bacterium, assembly GCA_050699675.1. Taxonomy (GTDB): domain Bacteria; phylum Actinomycetota; class Actinomycetes; order Mycobacteriales; family Pseudonocardiaceae. The sequence continues at coordinate 846 of JBOHFU010000441.1, read as the reverse complement.
TCGGGGCTCACGGAACCACCGCCACACCGTGACCAGCCGGTAAAGCCCGCCGAGTGCGAGCAGCGCTGGCCACGGCAGCGCTGCGACCAGCACGCACACCACGACGAGCAGGTAGAAGCCGGCCATCATGGCCAGCGTCGCGGACCGGGCCCGCCGCTCGCCGAGCAGCACCGGCAGCGTGCGGATCCCCAGCGGCTCGTCGTAGGGGATCTTGTCGGTGTGCTTGCCCATCAGCACCGACGTGCACAGCAGCGCGTAGGGCAGCGACGCGAGCAGCACCTGCCAGGTGATCGACCCCACCGCCGCGTAGTACGTGCCGCCAACCATCAGCGGTCCCCACACGACGAGCACGTCCGGCTCGCCCAGACCACGCTTCTTCAACCGCAGCGGCGGCGCGGTGTAGGCCACCGACAGCACGAACCCCGCCAACGCGAACGCCACGATGGGCCAGCCCCGCACCAGTGCGAGCACGACGAGGATCACCAGGTCCGCAGCGTTGACCACCAACACCGCCACGACCAGCGCCCGGCGAGTGACCAGCCCGGACAGGATCGGATGCGGGGCGTAGAGCGCCCGCGGGTAACCCGTGGTATCGGAACCGGCGCTGGTGTCGTAGAGGTCGTTCATCAGGTTGTTGGCCAGGTGCGCCAGCACAATCCCGATGACGGCCAGGCCAAGCCAGCGCCAGTCGACACCGGGCGCGCGGGCGGCGAGCAGCCCGGCCACCAACCCAGCAACCAACGTCATCGGCAACACAGCGGCTCGAGAGACCACGATCCAGCGGGTCACCGCGTCGATCGGGCCGTCGGGCGGGTTGGTAGTGCGCAGGGCGTAGTACCAGGAGCT
>JBOHFU010000440.1:0-3758 GCA_050699675.1 Pseudonocardiaceae bacterium | reverse complement strand
CGAAGCCGCCAAAGCCCGCGAGCGGTTCGCCGCCCGCTCCGCATGAACTCGACACGCCCGACGTGTGGAAAGGCCGGAACGTCCGTCCCGTCGAGTTCACGGCAGTGGCCGACCCGCCGCCGGCCTCTGTCCCGGCTGGGGTTCAGGGCGGTCGGATCCGCCAGAACGGGGAGACCGGGCCGATCCCGGCGCCGAGCGGGTAGGCGTGGGCTACCGCCTGCTCGATGTAGTGCTTGCCGTACCCGACAGCCTCGCGCATTGCGAGGCCACGGGCCAGTGCCGCGGTGATCGCCGCGGCTAGGGTGTCGCCACTACCGTGGGTGTGCGGGGTGGCTAACCGGGGACCGGTGAACGCGGTGAACTCGCTGCCGTCGTAGAGCAGGTCCAGGCACTGCGGGTTCCTCTCTTGGGGGTCGTGACGCAGGTGTCCGCCCTTGACCAGCACCCATCGCGAGCCCAGGGAATGCAGCTCCTTCGCTGCGGTGTACTGCTCCGCCCGGGAGCCGACGTCGAGGCCGACGAGCAACCGCACCTCGTCCAGGTTCGGGGTAACCAGGGTGGCCCGGGGGAGCAGTTCGGAGCGCAGCGCGGCCAGGGCATCGTCGGCCAGCAGCGGGTCGCCGTGCATGGAGGCGGCCACCGGATCGACCACCAACGGCACCAAAGCACCGATGCCGACCTCGTCGCACACCTCGGCCACCGCGGAGATGATCGCAGCCGAGGCCAGCATGCCGGTCTTGGCGGCGGCGATCCCGATATCGGTGGCCACCGCCCGGATCTGGTCAGCCACTGTGGACGGTGGGATCGGCACGAAACCGGTCACGCCCAACGAGTTCTGCACCGTCACCGCGGTGACCGCGACGCAGCCGTGCACGCCGCAGGTGGTGAAGGTGCGCAGATCGGCCTGCAGGCCCGCCCCGCCACCGGAGTCCGACCCCGCGATGGTCAGCGCTACGGGGGGTGCCGCGGTCACGACCCGGTCACTGGCAGGTACACCCGCCCGCCGGCTGCGGTGAACTCGTCGGACTTCTCGGCCATCCCGGCTTCCAGGGCCTCCACTGTGGACAACCCGTGCTCCTCGGCGTAAGCCCGGACGTCGGCGGAGATGCGCATCGAACAGAACTTGGGCCCGCACATCGAGCAGAAATGCGCGGTCTTCGCCGGTTCCGCGGGCAGCGTCTCGTCGTGGTAGGACCGCGCGGTGTCCGGGTCCAGCGCCAGCGCGAACTGGTCGTGCCAGCGGAACTCGAACCGGGCGGTCGACAGCGCGTCGTCCCAGGCCTGCGCACCCGGGTGGCCCTTGGCCAGGTCGGCGCTGTGCGCGGCGATCTTGTAGGTGATCACTCCGGTCTTGACATCGTCACGGTCGGGCAGGCCGAGGTGCTCCTTGGGCGTGACGTAGCAGAGCATCGCGGTGCCCGCCTGCGCGATCATCGCCGCGCCGATCGCCGAGGTGATGTGGTCATAGGCCGGCGCGACGTCCGTCGCGAGTGGTCCCAGGGTGTAGAACGGTGCCTCGTCGCACCACTGCTCTTCCAGGCGCACGTTCTCGACGATCTTGTGCATCGGCACGTGCCCGGGGCCCTCGATCATCACCTGCACGTCGTGACGCCGCGCGATCTGGGTCAGCTCCCCGAGCGTCTTGAGCTCGGCAAGCTGCGCCTCGTCGTTGGCATCGGCGATGGAACCGGGGCGCAGGCCGTCGCCCAGCGAGAACGTCACGTCGTAGCGGCGCAGGATCTCGCACAGTTCCTCGAAGTTCTCGTACAGGAACGACTCGCGATGGTGCGCCAGGCACCAGGCCGCCATGATCGACCCGCCGCGGGAGACGATGCCGGTCACCCGTTGAACCGTCAGTGGGATGTAGCGCAGCAGCACACCGGCGTGCACGGTCATGTAGTCCACACCTTGCTCTGCCTGCTCGATGACCGTGTCGCGGTAGATCTTCCAGGTCAGCGCGGCCGGGTCACCGTTGCACTTCTCCATCGCCTGGTAGATCGGCACGGTGCCGACCGGGACGGGGGAGTTGCGCAGCAGCCACTCGCGGGTCTCGTGGATCCGCTTGCCGGTGGACAGGTCCATGATCGTGTCCGCGCCCCAGCGGGTGGCCCAGACCATCTTGTCCACCTCCTCCTCGATGGAGGAGGTGACGGCCGAGTTGCCGATATTGGCGTTGATCTTCACCAGGAACTTCTTCCCGATGATCATCGGCTCCGACTCGGGGTGGTGGTGGTTGGCCGGGATCACCGCGCGGCCACGGGCCACCTCGCCGAGCACCAGTGCGACGTCGACGCCCTCGCGGGCGGCGATGAACTCCATCTCGGGGGTGACGATGTCGGCCCGGGCCCAGGCGAGTTGGGTGGCCGCGCCTGCTACCGGTTCGCGGGCCCCGATCCACGGTTCACGCAGCCGGGTGAGCCCACGGTGGACGTCGATGCTGACGTCGGTATCGGTGTAGGGGCCCGAGGTGTCGTAGAGGTCGAAGTGCTCCCCGTTGGTCAGGTCCACCCGGCGGGCGGGTACCCGCAGCCCGGCGCCAAGGTCGCGATAGACCTTGCGCGATCCGGTGATCGGACCGGTGGTCACGGCGGGCTCGATGGTGCGGTCTCGCAGCCGGTTGTGCAGTGTTGTCATGGATCAGCCTTCCTACGCCGGCATTACCCGGACAGGTTCTGCGGTCGACAGCCCCGGGCCGGTGCCCAGCTGCCCTCTCAGCCCGCTTCGGTGCGAGCTCCCGCGTGTTCAATTGACTTACCCGACCGTAGCCGCCCGATTGTGGGCTGGCCACCGCTCGGTTCGGCTCGCACATTGTCGGTAGGTGCTGCGGCGGCCGGATCGGGCCGGAGGAGACGGGCTGTATGCGCGAGCAATCGATGCGGAGAACTGACACCGCTGTGGTTCCAGTGCCCCCACTGAGTTCAGGCTGCCGAGGGCAAATGCAACACTTGCTGGGTGCTTTCGGCGGGAACGGGTGAGCGCATCGCGGTGTACCGGCGCCGACGCGGGCTGAGTCAGGCGGCTCTGGCCGGCGGGGTGGTTGCCCAGGGTCTTGACGTGGTCCGGCAGGTCATGACCCGCTACGACCACCTGCTCGGAGTCGATGCTCCTGGCTTGCCGCCACTACAAGAACTGAGCGTCCAGGTCGCGAGGCTCCACCAGGACTACCAGGCTGCCCGGTACGAGACCGTGATCCGTCAGCTCCCGGACCTGATCACGCTGATCGACGGGATTCCGCGGATGGCTGCCGCTGATGAGCGGCGTGATGCGCTGTGTACCTATGTATCGGCGTATGTCGGCGCCGCGAAGCTGCTCACCAAGCTCGGCGTGACCGATCTTGCCGTGGTCGCGGCAGATCGGGCAGCGACGATCGCGGTCGAGGCGGACTCACTCAGTGCCCGGGGAATGGCCGCCTACCAGGTTGTATGCGCGCTGCTTCGCGAGGACCACCCCGACGAGGCGGAGCGGCTGGCCGTGAGTATGGCGGAGAAGATCCACGGATCGGCTACGACTGAGACGCCGAAGCTAGCTTCGATCGCCGGTGCATTGTGGTTGATCGCGGCCGTGGCCGCCGCGCGTCGAACTGATCGGGGCGAGGCGGGGGCGCGCTTGGACGCCGCTGAGCGTCTTGCTGAGTTGCTTGGTGAGGACGCCAACCACGCATGGACTGCCTTCGGACCCACGAACGTCCGGATTCACCGGGTGACGGTCGCAGCGGAGTTGGGCGACCCAGGCGAAGCGTTGCGGGCTGCCTCAGATGT
>JBOHFU010000439.1:0-3759 GCA_050699675.1 Pseudonocardiaceae bacterium | reverse complement strand
TTCAACCTGTGACACACTCTTTGCCGTGTGGGATGGGCAGAGCGGCGCGAACAAAGGCGGTACCGCGTCAGTAGTGGAATATGCGCGCTCGCGCGGTGTGCCGGTCGAAGTCATCTGGGCCGAGGGCGCATCAAGAGGTTAGCTTGTCTGGCCAGCGCTTTGGGAGATCTTCGAAAGCACACGCGTTACTGTAAGTGCACCGAACCTGCCTTTTTCGTGGCTTGCCTGTCATCCGCGGATAGCTCGGCGAACGGCTCGGTCAGCGCGACCCGCTCGACATTGCCTTCCTGTTCGACGGTCGTTGGGAGCGTCGGCTCAACGCCTCGGCGACGGGGAACGCGGTAACCAGCGTGCGCAGGACGATGAGGGCTTGCTCGACTGGTTGGTCCGCGGTGAGGGCGTCGAGGGTGCGGTAAAGCTGATCTTCGGTGTCGATGATCCGGCGGGCGAGGCGCTCGCCGTCGGTGGTGGGTGACAGCGTGACTCGTCGTCGGCCTGGGTCTCGCGCCAGACGAGCCCGGCGGACACGAGACGGTCGACGAGGCGACTTGGGTTGGTGCCGTGTTCGCAGACCAGTAGTTCTCCGAGGCCGGTGAGCGTGAGCGGTTGGAAGTCGGCCAGCACGCGCAGGACCTCGGCCTGTGATGGCGTCAGCCCGAGCGGGCGCAAGTCGGCCGCGAGGACCCGGTTTCCCTCCCGCTGGATAGCCAGGATCAGGTACCGCAGCTCCTCAGCGGTTCTCATGTGACACCTGCCTGGCATCCAACGCGTCGGTCAGTCGCCGGGCGGCGCCCGGGTCGTGCGCCGGGAGGACCACCAGACCGGGGTGCGTCGCGCGTAGCGCATTGACCATGGCCGTCGCCGTGCGCAGCTGGTGCTTGACACCTACACCGGGAAGATCACCGGCGGTGAGCAGGTCCACGTCGTAGGTGAGGTCGCCGACCATCAGCAGCGGGACCTGGCCAGGGCGCCGGACCAGCAACGACAGCGACCCAGGGGTGTGGCCAGGCGTCGGGAGCAGCACGAGGCTGCCGTCTGCGAACACATCATGACCGTCGGTGAACGGCGCGAGGGTGGGGTCGGCCAGCGGCTCTGGTTCGATCCGGTGCCACCGCAGCCCGGGCAGGTCGATGTGTGAGCGCAGCAACCCCCGCGCCTCAGCAAGGGGCCTCGCCAGCGTCTCCCACTCCTGCCGGCTGATCATGATGTCCGCGCGCCGTAGCTCCGGGAGGCCGCCGATGTGGTCCTGGTGTAGGTGGGAGATCGCCGCGGTATGCACGTCCTGGATGCGGTGGCCCAGCCCGGCGAGCCCGGCGGTGAGCGTTTCCGCGGGGCCGATGTCGAACTTGGCCAGCCGGTTGTAGACGAAGCCGTTGAGACCGCCCGGGAAGTAGTCCGGGTCGGTCACCGAGGCCCGGTCCTGGCCGGTATCGAAGAGCACCACGCCCTCGCGGTGCTCGATGACGTACACGTTGATCGGCCGGGGAGCCGTCCAGCGCCGCGAGGTGAAGAAGCTGTCCATCTCGCTCGACTCAGAGCTGGCCGCCTCGGTGCGGGCCGCCGCGGGTGAGCAGGGCGTGAGCGTCTCGACGTGGCTAGCTGACGCAGCACAGGCTCAGGTCCGCCAGCGAAGGCTGCGCGAGGCGCTCAACGTTCTCGCGGCGGAGGAAGGCGAACTCGATCCCGCCGAGATCGACAGGTTGATCGCCGACGCTCGACGGACCTCGCGGGTGGTCATCGGCGCTCAAGGCGCAGCGTGACCCTGGTTCTGGACGCCGGCGCGCTCATCGCATACGAACACGGCGATCGGACCGTCCGCGCATTCCTGGAGCGTGCCAGTCGAACCGGAGTCGACGTTCGAACCACGGCTGGCGCGGTCGCACAGGTATGGCGCGACGGAGCACGCCAGGCCCGTCTGACGCTGCTCCTACAGGGGTTACTCGAGGTTGAGCTGACCCGCGAAAGAACTCGACGGATCGGCACGCTGCTGGGCCAGGCAGGCCGACGCGATGTCATCGACGGTTCCCTCGTCGACGCCGCTGTCGACGGCGACGAGATCCTGACCACCGACCCGGACGACATCACCGCGCTCGCTCAGTACAGCGGCAAGAACCTCATTGTGACCCCGGTGTGAGCCGATCTGAACCTGGCGTGCCGCGGGGCGCGGTGTACTCGGCGTGCACTGCGCGTAGGGCGCGGATGGCCTGCACCGCGCGCCGGCCGTCGGCGGCCTGGATTGCCATCACCGCGATGTACTCGTCGTCGGGCAGTTCAAGACGAGCCCACGGAGCACCGTCGGGGAAGGACACCCGGAGCACCAGCTCCCAGGGCAGCGTGCGGGACCCGGCCAGATTGCGCACCTCGACGCCGTCAGCTCCGGCGCGCACCCGGGGCCGGGCGAACAGCAGGGCTGCCCCGGCGAGCAACAGCCCTATCAGCACCATGGCCACCTGGTCGGAGAGCTGGAAGTAGACGCCGGTGGGAGTTTGTCGCAGCAGCGCCGCGACCACCGCGAACACCACGACCAGCAGCACGGCGGCGGCCACCGCGACCCGGCGGGCCTTGCGCGGCCGGGCCTCGAAGAGCACGTCGGCGGGCATCACGCCGCCTTCGGCGGGCACAGGCGGCGTACACACCGGGCACAGGGGACGGACACGCCGGGGAGGGGGGTCATGTGCGCAGGTCCCGCAGTACTAGGGCGGTCTGCAGGGCGGCGATGCAGGACTGGAAGCCCTTGTCCTCTGACGAGGAGGGCAGCCCGCAGCGGTCCAGGGCCTGTTCCTCGGTGTCGCAGGTGAGCACCCCGTTGCCCACGGCGGTCTCCTCATCCAGCGCGACTCTGGTGAGCCCGGCGGTGACCGCGTCGCAGACGTATTCGAAGTGCGGAGTGCCACCGCGGATCACCACCCCCAGCGCGACGACGGCGTCATGGCGGCGGGCCAGTTCCTGGCACACCACGGGCAGCTCGACGGCGCCCGGCACCCGCACCACGGTCGGTTCGGCGATCCCAGCCTCGGCAGCGGCGGCACAGGCGCGATCCAGCAGTGCCGTGGTGATGCGCTGATGCCAGCGAGTCGCGGCGATGCCCAGCCGCAGCTCCGCGCAGCGCGGTACCTCCAGCGTGGGCTGGCCGGTTCCGCTCATAGCCGCAAGCTACCGGTGGGGTCCAGGGCGTCGAGATCGTGGCCCAGCCGGTCGCGTTTGGTGCGCAGATAACGCAGGTTTTCCGGGTTGGGCCGGATGGGCAGCGGGACCCTGCCGGTGATGGCCAACCCGTAACCCTCCAGGCCGGCCCGCTTGGCCGGGTTGTTGGTGAGCAGCCGCATCGAGCGCACTCCGAGGTCCACCAGGATCTGCGCCCCGGTGCCGTAGTCACGGGCGTCGGCAGGCATGCCCAAAGCGAGGTTGGCATCGACGGTGTCGGCGCCGGCGTCCTGCAGTTGGTAGGCCTGCAGCTTGTGCATCAGCCCGATACCGCGGCCTTCGTGACCACGCACGTACAACACCACCCCGCGGCCCTCGGCGGCCACGGCGGCCAGTGCGGCGTCCAACTGCGGCCCGCAGTCGCAGCGCAGCGAGCCCAGCACGTCGCCGGTCAGGCATTCCGAGTGCACCCGCACCAGCACGTCGGTCCCATCCCCGATATCCCCGGTGACCAGCGCGATGTGCTCCACCCCGTCGAGCAGCGAGTCGAACCCGATCGCTCTGAACTCCCCGTGCACGGTCGGGATCCGGGCCTCCGCGACCCGCTCCACTTGC
>JBOHFU010000438.1:0-3779 GCA_050699675.1 Pseudonocardiaceae bacterium | reverse complement strand
ACCTCGTGGTGTTCTACGACGCCAACGAGATCTCCATCGAGGACGACACCGCGATCGCGCTGTCGGAGAACACCGCCGCGCGCTATGCGGCCTACGGCTGGCACGTGCAGACCGTCGAAGGCGGCGAGGACGTCGTCGGCATCCTGGACGCGATCGAGGCGGCCAAGGCCGAGACCGGTCGTCCCTCCCTGATCGTGCTGCGCACCGTGATCGCCTACCCGGCGCCGAACAAGATGAACACCGGAGCCGCGCACGGCTCCGCGCTGGGCGACGACGAGGTCGCTACGGTGAAGGAAATCCTGGGCTTCGACCCGGAGAGCTCGTTCGTCGTGGAGCCCGAGGTGCTCGAGCACGCCCGGCAGGCAGTGTCCCGTGGCCAAGCCGCGCACGCGCAGTGGCAGCGTTCCTTCGACTCCTGGCGCCAGTCCAACGCGTCCGGGGCCGCGCTGTTCGATCGCCTCATCCGCCGGGAGCTGCCCGCCGGCTGGGCAGAGAAGCTGCCCACCTGGGAGCCTGACGCCAAAGGCGTGGCTACCCGTAAGGCGTCCGGGGAGGTGCTCTCCGCGATCGGTGAGGCGCTGCCCGAACTGTGGGGTGGTTCTGCGGACCTCGGTGAGAGCAACAACACCACAATCAAGGGGGCCGACTCGTTCGGCCCCGAGAAGACCTCCACGAAGATGTGGACTGCGCAGCCTTACGGGCGCACGCTGCACTTCGGGGTGCGTGAGCATGCCATGGGCGCGATCCTCAACGGGATCGTGCTGCACGGGCCGACCCGGCCCTACGGCGGCACCTTCCTGATTTTCAGCGACTACATGCGTGCCGCAGTGCGGCTGGCCGCGCTGATGCAGGCGCCGACCATCTACATCTGGACGCACGACTCCATTGGTCTCGGCGAGGACGGCCCTACCCACCAGCCGGTCGAGCACCTGGCCGCGCTTCGGGCCATCCCGGGGCTGGACGTGGTGCGGCCTGCGGATGCCAATGAGACCGCGGCGGCGTGGAAGGCGGTACTGGAGAAGGGCGAGCGGCCTACTGGGCTGGCCTTGACCCGGCAAAGCGTCCCCGTCCTGGAGGGCACGGACACCGCGGGTGTTGCGCGGGGCGGCTATGTGCTCTCCGACACCGCGCCCGACGTGGGCGGCGGGCTGCCCGACGTGCTGCTGATCGCCACCGGGTCTGAGGTGCAGTACGCCGTCGCCGCCCAGCAGACGCTGGCGACCGAGGGAATCACAGCCAGGGTGATATCGATGCCGTGTGTGGAGTGGTTCGACGCTCAGGGCCAGGCCTACTGCGACCAGATACTCCCTCCGTCGGTGAAGGCCCGGGTGGCCGTCGAGGCCGGCGTCGCGATGCCGTGGCACCGCTTCGTCGGCGATCACGGTGAGGTGGTCTCGCTGGAGCATTTCGGCGCCTCCGCCGACTGGCAGACCCTGTTCCATGAGTTCGGTTTCACCGGCGAAGCGGTGGCCGACGCGGCTCGCCGTGCGCTGGCTCGCATAACGGACTAAACACCTCTTGGAAAAGGGAGAATCCCTGATGGGCAGCACCGATACCTTGCAGGCTCTGTCCGAGGCGGGTGTGTCGATCTGGCTGGACGACCTGTCCCGCCAGCGGATCAACTCGGGCAACCTGGCCGATCTGATCACCGACCGGCACGTGGTCGGGGTGACCAGCAACCCGACCATCTTCTCCCATGCGCTGGTCCACGCCGAGGACTACGCCGAGCAGGTGAGCCAGCTGGCCGCCCGCGGCGCCTCGGTTGACGAGGCCGTGCGGGAGATCACCGTGGCCGACGTGCAACTGGCCTGCGACGTGTTCAGCGGAACCTGGGAGACCACCGGCGGCGTGGACGGCCGGGTGTCGCTGGAAGTCGATCCCCGGCTCGCGCATGACACCGAGGCCACCGTCGCCCAGGCTCACGAGCTGTGGAAGCTGGTGGACCGGCCCAACCTCATGATCAAGATTCCAGCCACGGCGGAGGGTCTGCCCGCCATCACCGGCACGCTGGCCGACGGGATCAGCGTCAATGTCACGCTCGTGTTCTCGGTGCAGCGCTACCGCGAAGTGATGGCGGCCTTCTTCGCAGGCCTGGAGCAGGCCGGGGCCAACGGGTACGAGCTGAGGACGATCGCGTCGGTCGCCTCGTTCTTCGTCTCCCGGGTGGACACCGAGGTGGACAAGCGGCTGGAGGCGATCGGCACCGAGCCGGCTCTGGCGCTGCGCGGGCAGGCCGCGGTGGCCAACGCCCGGCTCGCCTACGCCGCCTATCAGCAGGATTTCGCGACCGTGCGCTGGGCTCGCCTGGAGGAGACCGGAGCGCGGCCGCAGCGGCCGCTGTGGGCGTCCACCGGGGTGAAGAACCCGGCCTACCCGGATACCAAGTACGTCACCGAACTGATCGCACCGGGGGTGGTGAACACGATGCCGGAGAAGACCCTGCTCGCACTGGTCGACCACGGCGAGGTGCCCGGCGATCAGGTGTCGGGCACCGCCGAGCAGGCCCAGCGCACCTTCGACGAGCTGGCCGAGGTCGGGATCGACCTCGACGACGTGTTCGTCGTGCTCGAGCGCGAGGGTGTGGAGAAGTTCGACGCCTCCTGGGTCGAGCTGGGCGAGACGGTGGCCGTGCAGCTGGCCAAGGTCGCCCGGCAGCCGGGGCGCTGACCGCCGATGTCACAGCTCGCCGTCGACATCCGCTCCCGCGGCCTGGCGGGCGAGGCGGGGTTACTGGTCGACAACCTCGTCGAGCAACGGGTGGCCTCGGCGCTGGCCGGCCAGGATTCGACGCTGTGGGGTGCCCAGGCCGAGCCGGAGGCCGCCCGGCGGCTGGCCTGGGTGGCGCTGCCCGAGACCTCCCGGCCGCTGCTGGCCACTATCGAGGCGCTGCGGGCCAATCTGCACGCCGACGGCATCGATCGGGTCGTGCTGGCCGGGATGGGTGGCTCGTCGCTGGCCCCGGAGGTCATCTGCGCCACTGACAAGGTGGCGCTGACCGTGCTGGACACCACCGACCCAGGCCAGGTGGCTGACGCACTAGCCGGGGACCTGGAGCGGGCCGTGCTCGTGGTGTCGTCCAAATCGGGCTCCACGGTGGAGACCGACAGCCACCGTCGGGTGTTCGCCGCCGCGTTCGCCGCAGCCGGGCTGGATCCGGCGGCGCATCTGGTGGTGGTGACCGACCCAGGGTCTCCGCTGCAGCAGATCGCCGATGCCGAGGGTTACCGCGCAGTGATCACCGCCGATCCGGACGTGGGCGGGCGCTACTCCGCGCTGACCGCCTTCGGCCTGGTCCCGGCCGGCCTGGCCGGGGCGGATATCGCGACACTGTTGGACGACGCGGCGCAGCTGGCGCCGCTGCTGGCCGCCGACGACCCGGCGAACCCAGCACTGCGACTGGCTGCCGCGCTGGCTGCCGGGCATACCGCCGGTGCGGACAAGGTGGTGCTCGGTGACACCGGCTCGGGGATCGTCGGCTTCGCCGACTGGGCCGAGCAGCTCATCGCCGAGTCCACCGGCAAGGAGGGCACCGGGCTGCTCCCGGTCGTGGTGGAGGACCCGGCCTCGCCCGGCTTCGCCGACGCCGGACCGGACGCCATCCCGGTCGCGATCGGCCCCGGTGTCGAGGCCGCCGCAGTGGCTGTCACCGGGACCCTGGGTGGGCAGATGCTGCTCTGGGAGCATGCCACCGCGGTGTTGGGCCGGCTGCTGGGGATCAATCCGTTCGACCAGCCCGACGTGGAGGCCGCGAAGGTGGCGGCACGGGCCCAGCTGGACAG
>JBOHFU010000437.1:0-3786 GCA_050699675.1 Pseudonocardiaceae bacterium | reverse complement strand
TCATTGGGGCAGGAGTGGCTCACCACTGCGGCGCCGAAGTCGGAGTCGAACCGTTCCCCGGGCTCGCCCCGCACGGCGAAACCGTGGTTCTGCGAGGTGATCGCGACCCGCCCGGTGGCGTGCTCGATGACCGGGACGTTGAGCCCGCGGTGCCCGTAGCGCATCTTGTAGGTGCCTCGCCCCAGAGCCCGGCCGAGGATCTGGTTGCCGAAGCAGATCCCGAACAGCGGTACCCGCCGGGCCAGCACCGCGCGGGTCAACGAGACCGCGTGGTCCGCGGTGGCCGGATCGCCCGGGCCGTTGGACAGGAACACCCCGTCGGGTTCCCGCTCCAGCACCTGCTCCAGCGCGACGGTAGCCGGCAGGACATGCGTCTCGATCCCGAGAGCGGCCAGCATCCGCGGCGTGTTGAACTTCATCCCCAAATCCAGCGCCACCACCCGGAACCGAGGCTCGCCAGCCCCGCATTCAGCGGGCTCAGCGGGGCTAACGCCACCCCAATAGCCCCGCTGAGCCCGCTGAATGCGGGTGGGCGGGATGATGTAGGGGTGCGGGGTGGTGACGTCACCGACCAGGTTGGCGCCGGCCATGGGGGGGCTGGCGAGTACGCGCGCCGCCAGCTGCGCTGGCTCGGCCAGCGCGGCACCGGAGAAGACCCCGGCCCGCATCGAGCCGTGCTCACGAAGCCGGCGGGTCAGCGCGCGGGTGTCCACTCCCGATATGCCTACGACGCCCTGGCGGGCCAGTTCGTCCTCGAGCGACCGGCGAGACCGCCAGTTGGAGGGGATCCGGGCCGGGTCGCGCACGACGTAACCGGCAACCCAGATCCGGTGCGACTCGTCGTCCTCGTCGTTCCAGCCGGTGTTGCCGATATGCGGAGCGGTCTGCACCACGATCTGGCGGCGGTAGGACGGGTCGGTGAGGGTCTCCTGGTAGCCGGTCATCCCGGTGGTGAAGACAGCCTCACCCAGCGCCTGGCCCACCGCACCGTAGGTCTCGCCGCGCACGGTGGTGCCGTCCTCCAGCACCAGTACGGCCAGCTTGCCCGTCAACGCTGCACCTTCCCGTCCTCGGTCGTGACCTCGCCGCGCAACAGGGTGGCCACCACCCGGCCGGGCAGCTCCATCCCCTCATAAGGGGTGTTGCCGGCCAGGCTGGCCAGTTGCGCCCCGCGCACCGTCCAGGTGGCGTCGGGGTCCACCAGGACCAGCGTCGCCGGCTGTCCCACTGCGATCGTGCGGCCCTGATCGGTCGCTCCGCCGATCCGCGCTGGGCGCTCGCTCATCACCCGCGCCACCCCCCGCCAGTCCAGCAGGCCGGGGCGCACCATGGTTGCCACCACCACGGACAGCGCGGTCTGCAGGCCCAGCATGCCCGGCCGGGCTGCGGACCACTCGCAGTCTTTGTCCTGCGCGGCCTGCGGGGCATGGTCGGTGGCCACGCAGTCCACGATCCCCTCGGCTAGCGCGGCGCGCAGCGCCTGGGTGTCGGCGGCGGTGCGCAGCGGCGGGTTGACCTTGTTGACCGGGTCGTAACCGGCCAGGCGCTCATCGGTGAGCAGCAGGTGATGCGGGGCGACCTCAGCGGACACCCGGATCCCGCGCTCCTTGGCCCAGCGCAGCACCTCCACCGTGCCCGCGGTGGACACGTGGCAGACATGCAGTACCGCTTCGGCATCGCGGGCGAGCAGGCAGTCCCGCGCCACGATCGACTCCTCCGCGGCGGCGGGCCAGCCGGCCAGCCCCAGCCGGGCAGCGATCTGGCCCTCGTGGGCCTGGGCGCCTACGGTGAGCCGAGGGTCCTCGGCGTGCTGAGCGACCACCCCGCCCAGCCCGCGGGTGTACTCCAGGGCTCGACGCATCAGCAGCGAGTCGTGCACGCACAGCCCGTCGTCGGAGAACATCCGTACCGCGGCGGCGGACGCGGCCATGGACCCCAGCTCGGCGAGCCGCTCGCCACGCAGCCCGGCGGTGACCGCGCCGACCGGGTGCACGTCGACCAGCCCGACTTCGCGACCCCGCCGGTACACGTGCTCCACGACAACGGCGGTGTCGGCGACCGGATCGGTGTTGGCCATCGCGAACACCGCGGTGTAGCCGCCCAGCGCCGCGGCCGCCGAACCGGTGGCGATCGTCTCGGCGTCCTCCCGACCGGGCTCACGCAGGTGCGCGTGCAGATCGACCAGACCAGGCAAGGCGACCAGTCCGCCACCGTCGAGCGCCTCGACGCCGGTGGCGTCCAGACCGGCGCCCAGCTCAGCGATCACCCTGTCCCGGATCAGCAGGTCCACCGGGTCGCCGACGCCGTAGGGCCGGATCCCGCGCAACAACAGCGGCCGGGTCATGCTTGTTCGTCCTGGGCCGCGAGCAGGTGGTAAAGCACGGCCATCCGCACGTGTACCCCGTTGCGGACCTGCTCGGTGATCGCCGCGCGGGGCGAGTCAGCCACCGAGGCCGCGATCTCCATGCCGCGCAGCATCGGACCCGGGTGCAGCACGACCGCGTGCTCCGGCAACAACCCCAGCCGCGCCTCGGTAAGCCCGTAGCTGATCGAGTACTCCCGGGCGGACGGAAAGAACCCGCCATGCATCCGCTCAGCCTGCACTCGCAGCACCATCAGCGCGTCGGTGCCGGGCAGCGCGGCGTCGAGATCGTGCCCGACCGTGACCGACCGGCTCTGCCGGCCCGAGTTCTCGAATGCCCAGTTCTGCACACCCCACGGCAGCAGGGTGGGCGGGGCGACGAGGTGGATCCGGGCACCCAGCGTGATCAATAGCTGGATATTCGAGCGAGCGACCCGGCTATGCAGCACGTCGCCTACGATAGTGACGGTCCGCCCATTCAGGGTGCCCAAACGGTCACGCAGCGTAGCAGCATCCAGCAACGCTTGGGTCGGGTGCTGGTGGGTGCCGTCACCGGCGTTGATCACGTGCGCGGGCACCCAGCCGGCGAGCCGATGCGCCGCACCCGAGGCAGGGTGGCGAATCACGACGCAGTCCGCGCCCATCGCAGCCAGGGTCAGCGCGGTGTCGCGCAGCGACTCCCCCTTGGCCACCGAGGACGCCTCAGCCGAGACGTTGACCACGTCGGCGCTCATCCACTTGCCCGCGATCTCGAAGGAGGCCCGGGTGCGAGTGGAGCTCTCGTAGAACAACGTGACCACGGTGCGCCCGCGCAGCGTCGGCAGCTTGTGCACCTCGCGCCCCAGCAGCGCCTGCTTGAGCGCCTCAGCGGTGTCCAGCAGCGCAGTAGCGGTCTCGCGCTGCAGGTCAGCGGTCGTCAGCAGGTGCTTCACCGCGGCCCCCGGCGGATCACGACGGCATCAGCGCCGTCGGTGTCGACGAGCAGCACGCCGACCTCCTCGTCCCGGGAAGTAGGCATGTTCTTGCCCACGTAGTCGGCCCGGATCGGCAGCTCCCGGTGACCGCGGTCGACCAGCACGGCGAGTTGTATCGCCCGGGGGCGGCCGTACTCACGCACCGCGTCCAGCGCGGCCGCTACGGTGCGCCCGGAGTACAACACGTCGTCGACCAGCACGACCAGCGCATCGTCGAGCCCACCGGCGGGCAACTCGGTGGGCTGCAGCGCTCTGGTGGGCCTGCGCCGCAGGTCATCCCGGTAGAGAGTGATATCCAAGGTGCCCACACCTACCGGGGTCCCGCCGAATTCACGGATCCGGTCTGCCAGCCGGTGCGCCAGCGGGACGCCGCGGGTGGGTATACCGAGCAGCACCACCGGCTGGGGCGCGGTGCGCTCGATGATCTGGTGCGCCATTCGAGCGACGATG
>JBOHFU010000436.1:0-3789 GCA_050699675.1 Pseudonocardiaceae bacterium | reverse complement strand
CCGGCTTTATTGTTGACCTCCGCGTCGCTGAAGTCGAGATTCTGCCCGATACGAGCTCCTTTCAGCCGGATCTCCCCGTAGGCGGTGAAGCCCGCGTCGCAGGTCATATCGATGTCGACGCGCAGCCCGTCGGCAACGAGCGCCAGACCGGATGCCCCGCGCACGATCTTCTCCGGTGGCGGCTTCTGGACGGTCTTTTCCTTCGTTTTCTCATCATCAAGGCTCGGTTCGTTCGCCTGCACACCGCTGGTGAGCATCTGCTTGATGCCGGTTTCGGATAGCTGCCCATCGGTCAGTCTCGTTCCGGAGAGGTAGGCGCTGGTGAAGCTCAGCTTTCCCGCGATATGCGCTCCGATCAAGCACACCGTACCGTCCGCCTTGAACCCGTCGCGGCAGAACATATCCTTGTCAACGATCAGCCGAGGTGCGAGGAGCGCGACGCCGCCGGGGTTACTCAGGGTGGCCTTGCTGAGGTTGACTTCGCCGTTGACGTGCGCATCAGCGAGATCGATCATTCCTGCTGCGGTGAAATGCTCGTCACAGGACAGATCGTTTCCGACAGTAAGCTGAGCTGCTCGAATCGCCACGCCTTCGGGATTGCAGACCGTAGCCGTACTGAAGCTCAGAGAGCCCTTGATATGGGCCCCCCGGATGCTAACCTCACCGTCGATCTTGAGCTGCTCCCGGCAGTACATGTCGTCAGCGACGACGAGACGATCGGCGCACAGCGCAATCCCATTCCGATTGGACAGCGTGGCGCCGCTGAAGCGGACCTCACCGCCAACGCGGGCCGCGACCATGCTGATCCTGCCGTTGACCTCGAAATCCTTCTGACAGTACAGATGGCTACCCACGACGAGCTTGTCGGCGTCGAGCACGAGCTGATCGGCATTGTGCAGCTTGGCATCATTGAAGTTGAGCTGGCCGGCGATGTGGGCGCCTCGGAGACTGACTCTGCCTTCAACTTCGAATTTCTGACGGCAGTACATGTCCCCGCTTACGAAAATCCGGTCGGCTTGCAGCGCGGTCCGGTTCGGGTTGGACAGCGTGGCGCCGCTGAAGCGGACCTCACCGCCGACCCGGGCCGCCACCAGGCTGATCTCACCGTCAGTGACAAAACCATCCTGACAATACAGATGGCTGCCGACAACGAGATGGTCGGCCCGTAGCACAGTCCTACCCTCGTTGCACAGCGTGGCATCATTGAAGTTGAGCTGCCCCTCGATTTGGGCGGCGCAGAGATTGATCTCGCCTAATACCGTCAACCCCTCGCGGCAGTACATATCACCCGCGACGGCCAGTCGTTCGGCGCGCAACGCCACTCCGTCTCGGTTGGACAGCGTGGAAGCACTAAAGCGGACCTCACCGCCGACCCGGGCCGCCACCAGATCGATCTCACCGTCGGTGACGAAACCGTCCTGACAATACAGGTGGCTGCCGACGACAAGCCGATCAGCGTCGAGGGCGGTCAATCCGGGGTTGCGCAGGGTGGCATTGTTGAAGTTGAGCTGACCTTTGATATGGGCACCTCGGAGGCTGACCGTCCCGTCCACGTGGAGCTTTTGCCTGCAGTACATGTCGTCGGCGACGACGAGCCGGTCGGCGCGCAGTGCGGTCCTTCCGAGATTGGACAACGTGGAAGCACTGAAGCGGACCTCACCGCCGACCCTGGCCGCCACCAGGTTGATCTCGCCCGTGGTGGTGAAATCGTCCTGGCAGTACAGGTGGCTGCCGACGACGAGATGATCGGCGCGCAGCGCGACCCCTCCGGGATGGCTTAGCTTGGCATCATTGAAGTTGAGCTGTCCCTTGATCTGGCCGCTGGATAACTGGACCTCGCCCTCGACCTCGACCTCTCGGCAGTACATGTCCTTTTCGACGGTCATACGGTCGGCACGCAGCGCTATCTTGTGCCGGTTGCGCAGGGTTGACCTGGTGAAGCGCAGCTCACCCCCGATCCGGGCGGCCTCCAGGTTGATCTCGCCCTCAACCTCGGCATCGTCGCGGCAGAACATGTCACCCGCCACGACCAAGCCGTTCGCGCGTACCGCGACCCCTCCGGGGTTGAACAGCGTCGAACCGCTGAGGACGAGTTGGCCACCGACATGGGCTCCCTCGAGATCAACTTCCCCGTGGATCTTGCAGTGCCGCAGGTGCAGATCACCTATGCATTCCAGCCAGGCGCCCTGCAGTGCAGGCAGCTGGCACTCGTAGAGCCGAACCGACCGGCACAGGCTATAAGCGATCACGAGTGGCTTCTCGAACTCACACTTCTGCAACAGCAGCGGCGGTTCGACGTTGATACCGCGCAGATCCAACTGACCGGTGATCACTGCTCCCGAAAGGACGACCGCCGGGGACGTCCCTGCGCCGTGCTCCTTCTCCTGTTGCTCATTGACAGGTCGCCGCCCGACCAGCAGATCCATGATCACCTCGGCCCGCACGATGCGATCGGAGTCCTCGGCACGGAGGTCGATGTGTTCGCTGTAGGGAAATCCCATCCACAGCCTCCGCTCGGGCCCCGACAGGCCATCTGCACGCATCGCGATCCCCCATCTCCATCGACGAGCGACGTCAGCCGTAAGACGCTGACCGTGGTCAGCACGACGGAGCAATTTGAGTATGTGCTGGCTGTGGAACGCGGATCAAGACCTGATCACAAAACCACTCTGCACGCCTACCGACGCGCCTACTGGTCGAGCAGGGCGACGACGCTGGTGCGGAGCTGGTCGAGCTGCACGCCTGCGGCGACGATGACCTGCGCGCCGACGCCCTCCCCCTCGCGGAGCAGGCCGAGCAGGACGTGCTCGGTGCCGATGTAGTTGTGACCGAGATGGTGTGACTCGCGCAGCGACAGCTCGAGCACCTTCTTGGAACGAGGGGTGAAGGGAACATGTCCGCTCGGCGTTTCCTGGCCGCAGCCGATAATCTCCTCGACCCCGGCACGGGCAGCCTCCAGCGTGATGCCGGCACCCTGAAGAGCCCGCGCACCGACACCCTCGCCCTCGGCCAGCAGGCCCAGCAGGAGGTGCTCGGTACCGATGTAATTGTGACGTAGCCGCCGGGCCTCCTCCTGAGCCAGCACGACCACCCGCCGCGCCGGGGGGGTGAAGCGGGTGAACATCCCCCCTGTCACGGCGTACTCCACGCCGCCCTTGAACTTACCGATCAGTGAGCGCAATGCGGAGTGACGCTGCTGGGCCGCCTGCTTGGTGACGCCCAGCGCGGTACCGATCTGCGACCACGAGCACCCGGCGGTCCGGGCCTCCTGGACGAAGTGGTCGAGCAGTTTCTCCCCGAGTTCAGCCAGCTCCTGCTGCCGGTGCGCCGCGCTGGCCAGCACCTCCAGCGGTTCGAGACTGGCCGCTCGCTCCCGGGTCTGGGTAATGAGTTCATCGAGTGTCATGCGTCAACTATCACTTGACGCGCGACGTTCGTCAAGGGTCTCTTGACGGTCGATCAGCGGCGGGTGTCGACGCGCTGGAAGTTGAGGTAGGCCCGCGACGGCGTGGGCCCCCGTTGACCCTGGTAACGAGAGCCAACCCCGGCGCTGCCGTACGGGTGCTCCGCGGGGCTGGACAGCCGGAACAGGCACAGCTGCCCGATCTTCATCCCGGGCCACAGCGTGATCGGCAGATTGGCCACATTGGACAGCTCCAGGGTGATGTGGCCGGTGAAACCGGGGTCGATGAATCCTGCGGTGGAGTGCGTGAGCAGTCCGAGCCGGCCCAGGCTGGAGTTGTGGGTGGGGATGAAGGTCGGCCCAGCCAGGAAGAGACCGTCCTCGGC
>JBOHFU010000435.1:0-3790 GCA_050699675.1 Pseudonocardiaceae bacterium | reverse complement strand
CGCGCACCAGTTCACGCAGCGAGCCGAGGAAGAGCTCGTCGGGCAACTCCGGCATCGCCATCCGGCGGGCCGAGGAGCGGAGCCGGGCGGCGTTGGCCAGCGGCCGGAAGGAGGCCACCGTGCCGTCCGGTTGCCGGTAGGCCTTGAGACCTTCGAAGACCGCCTGCCCGTAGTGCAGCACCGAGGCTGCTGGGTCCATCACGAGCTGCCGGTACGGGCCGATCTCGGGATCGTGCCAGCCGACCCCGTCGGTCCAGCTGATCTCCACCATGTGGTCGGTGAAATGACGCCCGAAGCCTGGCGCGGCCAGGATCTCCGCCCGCCGCTGCGGCGTCGTCGGAGATGGGTGCGGCAGGCGGGTGAAAAGTGGCGCGGCACTCATACCCAGCACGGTATCCCGTCCCGCGCAAAAATGGTAGGACGTCCCACTACTTTACGCGTGCGCCATGCTGACCGCGTGCCCGAGCAGCGAAGCCTCGTGCGGATCACTCGCGCCCGGTTGGCCGACGGCCGCGCGCTGACCTACTACGACGACCGCGAGCCCTACCTCTCAGGCGCGGCCACCCGCGCCCTGGCCGATCCCCGCGACCTGTCCGCGTCCCAGGCCCAGCCCACGATGCGCCTGGACGTGCTCACCGGAGAGTGGATCATTCTCGCCCCGCACCGGATGGATCGCAGTCACCTGCCTGCGGCGGCAGCATGCCCGCTGTGCCCCAGCCGTGATGGCACGGCGACCGAGATCCCGGCCCAGGACTACGACGTGGTGGTGTTCGACAACCGGTTCCCCGCCCTGGGTCCCCAGCGCAACGTCACCGGTCGGCCGGTACCGGCGGCGGTGGACGGCGATCCGCTGTGGCCGCAGCAGCCGGCGACCGGCCGGTGCGAGGTGGTCTGCTTCACCAGCGAGCACGGCTCCTCATTCGCCGAGCTCGGCCCGAGCCGGGTTGAGACCGTGATCGAGGCGTGGGCCGACCGCACCAGGGCGCTGTCGGGAGTGGACGGCGTCCGGCAGGTGTTCTGCTTCGAGAACCGGGGCGTGGCAACCGGGGTGACCCTGCACCACCCGCACGGCCAGATCTACGCCTACCCGTTCGTGCCGCCGCGCACCGAGCGGCTGCTGGCCCGGGCGGCGGCGCATCGCGACAGTTCGGGCTCTGATCTGCTGTCGGACGTGCTCGCCGCCGAACTGCGCGCCGGAACGCGGATAGTGCAGCGGGGCGCGGTGTGGACCGCCTATGTGCCCGCTGCCGCGCGGTGGCCGGTGGAGGTGCATCTGGTGCCACACCGGGCGGTGCCCGACTTCGCAGCCTTGGACAGCACCGAGCGCACCGAGCTCGCCACGCTGTACCCCGCGTTGGTGCGGCGGGTGGACAATTTCTTCGCCGACCAGGGCGACCCAGGACCAGTGCCGTATGTCGCGGGTTGGCACCAGGCCCCGGTCGGCCCGGGACGAGACCTCACCCGGCTGCACCTGCAGCTGTTTTCCGTGCGCCGCGCCCCCGGAAAGCTCAAATACCTCGCCGGCTCCGAGTCCGGGGTAGGAGCGTGGCTCAACGACACCACCCCCGAGCGGATCGCGCACCGGCTGCGGGAGCTGGCATGAGTACCGCGTTGCGGGCTGCCTTTCGGGCCGAGTTCGGCCGGGATCCCGACGGTCTGTGGGCCGCGCCGGGCCGGCTGAACCTGATCGGCGAGCACGTCGACTACGTTGGCGGGCTGTGCTTGCCACTGGCGCTGCCGCAGCGGACCGTGGTGGCGGCCGCGACTCGGGGCGACGGCAGGCTGCGGCTGCGGTCGCTGTTCCGGGATGCCCAGCCCTGGGACGGCTGCCTCGATGAGGTGGGCCCCGGCCGCCCTCCGGGCTGGGCGGCGTATCCCGCTGGCGTGATGTGGGCGATGAGTCACCCGTCCGGCGGGCTTGATCTGCTCGTCGGTGAGTCGGTGCCGCCCGGAGCCGGGCTAGCCTCCTCCGCCGCGCTGGAATGCGCCGTCGCGTTGGCGGTGGACGCGCTGTACGGGCTTGGACTGGCTGCGACCAGCGCCGGCCGGGTGACGCTGGCGGCGGCGTGCCACCGCGCCGAAAACGAGGTAGTCGGCGCGCCGACCGGCGGGATGGACCAGGTCGCCTCGCTGTGCTGTATCGCGGGGCACGCCGTGCTGCTGGATTGCCGGGACCAGACGATGCGGCAGGTACCGCTCGATCTGGTCTCCGACGGACTGGACCTGCTGGTGATCGACACTCGCGCACCGCACCGGATCGTCGATGGTCAGTACGCCGCACGTCGGCGCAGCGCCGAGCGGGCCGCGGCCGAGCTGGGCGTGCTCAGCTTGCGGGAGACCCCCCGGGAGCGGGTGGACAGCCTGACCGACCCTCTACTGCGCCGGCGCGCCCGGCACGTGGTGACCGAGATCGCCAGGGTGCGAAACGTCGTGGCGTTACTGGAGTCAGGCCGGGTCCACGACATCGGACCGCTGCTGAACGCCTCGCACACCTCCCTGCGCGACGACCTGGAGGTATCCAGCCCGGAACTGGATTGCGCGGTGGACGCCGCCCGCGCCGCCGGAGCGCTGGGTGCCCGGATGACCGGGGGCGGCTTCGGCGGCTCGGCGCTGGCCCTGGTCGAGCACACCGCCACCACCGCGGTAACCCACGCCGTGCTGGCCGCCGCCGCCCATCACGCCCACCCACAACCCACCGTCCACCAGGTGCTCCCCTCCCCCGGCGCCCATCCCTACCGCGACGATCTTGACTGACGTCAGCATCCGGACCGTCAGCGCACGTGAGAGGGCACGAAGGGGGGTTTGACGATCTCGCAGGGCAGCGCCCGGCCACGGACGTCCACCTCGACGGTGTCCTCCAGCCGCACCGCGGTATCGAGCAGCGCCAGCGCGATGCCGGTGCGCAACGTCGGAGAGAAGGTGCCTGAAGTGATCTCTCCCAGTGGCGCACCCGCCGGGGACCGCACCGCCATGTGCGGCCGTGGGACCCCGCGTCCGATGGCCCGCAGCCCGCGTAACCGCCGGGATGGGCCGCGCTCACGCTCGGCAAGCAGCGCGTCGCGACCCCAGAAAGCCGGCTTGTCCCAGCCGACCGCCCAGGAGGCGCCGCCCTGCACGGGGGTGATCCCCGGCCCGAGGTCCTGGCCGTGCAGCGGGTAGCCCATCTCGGTACGCAGGGTGTCCCGGGCACCGAGTCCGCACACCCGGCCACCGAGCGGGCCGATGGCCCGCAGCAGCGCCTCCCATAGTGCGGGCGCGTGCTCCCACGGCGGCAGCAGCTCATAGCCATGCTCGCCGGTGTAGCCGGTGCGACCCACCCGCACCGGGACGCCGTCGTGATCGGCGTCGGTGAAGGCCATGTAGTCCATGTCCGCGAAGTTCATGCCACCAGTCAGCCCCACAGCGGCGAGTACCTCGGCGCAGCGGGGTCCCTGCACGGCGAGCACAGCGTATTTGTCGTGCAGGTCGGTAACCCGCACCCCCGGAGGCACCGCGGCGGACAACCGCCGACCGACCTCCCCGGTGTTCGCCGCATTCGGCACGCAGAACACCTCCTCCGCACCGACCAGGTAGGTGATCAGGTCGTCCACCACACCGCCGTCCTCGGCGCAGCACAGCGTGTACTGAGCCCGTCCCGGGCCGATCTTGGCGAGGTCGGCGGTAAGGCAAGAGTTGACGAACTCGGCGGCCGCCGGACCGGTCACGCTGACCTTGCCCAGATGGGTGACGTCGAACATGCCGACCGCCTCCCGCACCGCGGTGTGCTCAGCGACGACGCCGGTGTAGTGAA
>JBOHFU010000434.1:0-3794 GCA_050699675.1 Pseudonocardiaceae bacterium | reverse complement strand
GCTGGCCAAAACCGAGTTCGCCGTGCGCCGGGTGGTGGCCCGGGTGAATGACCCGCGCAACGAGTGGCTGTTCACCGAGGCGTGGGGGGTGGACGTCGCGGTGTCAACCCCGCGGATGCTGGCCGCGATGGTCGAGGAAGCGGTCAGCGTAGGTGACCTGGTGCGGCTGATGACGCTGCGGCAGGGGCAGGCGAACCTGGTCGAGGTCACACTGCCGGCAGACACTCCACTGGCCGGACACCCGGTACGGCACCTTCATCTGCCCGTCGATGCCGCGCTGGTCACCATCCTGCGCGGTGGGCGGGTGATCGTCCCGCAAAGCGACGATCCGCTCGAGGGAGGCGATGAGCTGCTCTTCGTTGCCGCCGCGGACGTAGAGCCCGAGGTGCGCGCGGCGCTAGGTCGCCGCCCGTCCTAGCGGGCTGGTCGGTGTCGAACGGACGGCCCGGCGGATCGCCCAGATGGTGACCAATGCGGCGACGGCGGTCAGCGGCAGGCCCATCGCCAGCCGGGCCACGCCCAGCCAGCTGGTCTCCTGCTCCTCGTACAGCCAGCGTTGCACCCCGAAGCGGGCGAGGAAGAACACCGCCCAGACCAGCGTCGCCACCTGGAAGCCGAACCGAACCCGACGGTCGGTGCGCCAGCCGAACCCCGAGCCGTTGAGTACCGACCACAGCACACCGACCAGCGGACGGCGCACCACCACCGATCCTAGGAATACCAATCCGGCCACCAAGCTGTACCAAATGCCGTACAGGTAGAAGCCTCGCGCCTCCCCAGTGCGGTAGGCGATGAAGGCGCAGACGGCCACTCCGAGGATCCCAGACACGGCTGGCTGGAGGGGTTCCCGCCGGACCAGCCGCCACACCCCCACCGCCATCGCTGCACCCAGCGATGCCCAGATCGCCGGTTGCAGCCCGATCAGCGGATTCACCGCGACGAAGACCACTACGGGTATCACCGAAGACACCAGTCCCCCGACGCCGCCCAGCTGTTCCAGCAGGGTGGGGGCACGCGCGGGCTCCGGAGTAGTCGGGGTGGCCGGGGTGGCCGGGTGCTCCGGCGGCGGAACGTCCTGACTCATGAACTCCGCTGCAGCTCGTAGTGGGGGTTGTAGAGGACCTTGCGGCCGTCCCGAACGGCGACCCGGCCAGACGCCCGGACGGTGCGACCGGGCTCGATGCCGGGGATTCGGCGCCGTCCCAGCCATACCAAGGTAATGCCTTCGGAGCCGTCGAACAGCTCGGCCTCCAGGGTAGCCACGGCCGCCCGGGGACAGTGTTCCACGCTGCGCAGCCGGCCCAGGACGGTGACGGCCTCACCGCAGTTGCATTCGCTGGCGCGCCGGGCGCCGGACTGCTCGACACGCCGGGACAGGTCATCGGCGTCCAGTTCGGAAGCATCGCTGGTCAGCCGGCGGACCAGGCGCCGCCAGTAGCCGGGAGCCGCACCGCTCATGTCGATCTCCGACCGCGATCGCGGGTACCCCGACGGACCCGCTCCAGCGCCAGGATAGTCTGACGGCGCCACGATCCCCCGCTCAGCGCGACTGATATCGCCCAGCTGAGTCAGCTCTGCAGTTAGTCAGCTCTGCTCAGCGGTGGCCCGCTTGAGCTGCTCGGCCAGCGGGCCGGGCAGCTGCAGCGGCAGGGGACTACGCACCGGCAGCGGTTCGGGACCACGCACCACTACCGCCTCCCGGACGACGTCGCGTAGCAGTGCGGTCCGAGCGTCGGCGTGCTCGGCGGGCCCGGCCGCGACACCGCGCAGCATCCACCGCGGGCCGTCCACGGCCAGGAAGCGCAGCACTCCTTGCGCGGTGACCGCCTCGATCTCCTCGCCCCATTCGCCAGCCGCCCGACCCACCCGCGCACCGTCGGCCCGCAGCCGGGTCACCAGCTCCCGGCAGACTTCACGCCACAGGCCGCCGCTGCGCGGGGCAGCGAAGGCGGTGATCGTGACCTGCCCGAGCCCGGTCATCATGTGCACCGCCCGGACCGGGCCGGAGCTGTCGACCTCCACCTGCAGTTGGGCGCCTTGAGGTACTGGGAGGCGCAGCGAGCCGAGATCCAGCCTGATCCGCCCGTCGTCGGGCGCCTCGGCGACGTCGTAGGGCCCGAGTGGAGGCTCCGCCTCGACGAGGCCAGCGGGCACTTCGGCGCCATCGGGCACTGCGGCCGTGTCGCCGCGATGCTCCGGCTGCGCCTTGGAACGACGTCCGAACAATGCTCAGCACTCTCCCTGATGCGTGGTTCCGGTCGAGCCGTAGCCGCCGGTGCCCCGAGGCGAGACCGGTAACGCAGTCACCTCGCGAAACGCGGCATGCTCGACTCGCTGCACGACCAGTTGCGCGATGCGGTCCATCCGGTGCAGCACCACGGGCTCGCGCAGGTCATGGTTGACCAGGCAGACCCGCAGCTCACCACGATAGCCAGCATCAATCGTGCCAGGTGCGTTGACCACCCCCAGCCCCGCCTGGGCCGCCAGCCCGGACCGGGGGTGAACGAACGCCGCATACCCGGCTGGCAGCGCGATCGCGATGCCGGTCCCCACCACGGCCCGCTCCCCCGGCGGCAGGACCAGGTCGCAGGTGGTGACCAGATCGGCGCCAGCGTCGCCGGCATGCGAATACCGGGGCACCGGCACCTCCGGGTCCAGCCGGATCAGCAGTACCTCGAGTCTGAACGTCTCAGCCGAGCACACGCCCGGCGAGACTACCCTCAGTCCCGTGCCCGATCGTCGCGCCCCAGACGGGCATCCACCCGTCAACGAACCCGCCGCCGAGCCGGTCTTCGATGAGCGACTCACGGTGCCGTGGTGGTGGTGGCCGCTGGGGTTAGGGGTGGCCGCGCTGCTGGCCGCCGAGGTGCACATGGGGTACCCAGGAGTGCGGGCCTGGCTGCCGTACCTGCTCACCGTGCCGCTGACCGGTGCGGTGCTGGTCCGGATGGGGCGGCGGCGGGTTCGGCTTTCCGGCGGCGAGCTGCAGGTGGGCCCGGCACACGTCCCGACCCGTCATCTGGGGCAGGTCGAGGTGATTCACCCGGCCGCCAAGCGACGCGCGCTGGGCCCCGACCTGGACCCAGCGGCGTTCATGCTGCACAGCGCATGGATCGGACCTGTGCTACGGGTCGAACTCACCGATCCGCAGGACCCCACACCTTACTGGGTCTTCAGCGTCCGGCGGGCCGAAGAACTCGCCACGCTGCTGCGGGCCAACACCGACGAGAGACACCCCGACCGCTGAACGACCCGCCAGGCCCGTCAGGCCGCACAGTCCCGGCAGACCATCCGCCCATTGCGTCGATCAGCCAGCCTGCTGCGGTGATGCACGAGGAAGCAGCTCGAGCAGGTGAACTCATCGGCCTGCTTGGGCAGCACCCGGACGGTCAACTCCTCGCCGGACAGGTCGGCGCCAGGCAACTCGAAGTTCTCTGCGGACTCCGACTCGTCGACGTCGACCGCACCGGACTGCGCCTCGTTGCGTCTTGCCTTCAGCTCTTCCAGCGAGTCCTCGGCAAGCTCATCGGTCTCGCTCCGCCGTGGAGCGTCGTAGTCGGTCGCCATGATCTTCCCACCCCTGAGTCGTACGGGTCGTGCCGCAGCACAACGCACAGGAACCCTGATTTGTGCCCGAGACGTTGGTCACACTCAACGCTGCGGATGCGGCCCTGGCTAGCCGTAACGTGAGTTCTCGTTTGGCGCCAGAGCGGCGAGAGAATAGCTCACTCGATCAGCCCAGCGCGCGTAAATTCCCCGGCGTGTCCCGTCGGTAGCGTGCATGCCATGACCGC
>JBOHFU010000433.1:0-3798 GCA_050699675.1 Pseudonocardiaceae bacterium | reverse complement strand
GCGTTCGGGAATTCTCTCAAGCTGGACCTCACCCGGGTTGGCGATGGCCCGGCCCCGCTCGTGATCCTCGGCGAGGCGTCCGAAGAGCCCGGCACGATCCGGGCCGCCCGGCTGGCTCAGCAACTGCCGCCCGCCCTCCTCGACCGCTTCACCCTGATCGGGCTGGCTCGCCGCGGCACCGGGCCGAGCGAACCACTGGACTGCATACCGAAGACCATCCGGAGCCACATCATCGGCATCGATCCCGATGTCAGCGCCCCCGGACAGCTGGATTCGCTGCTCGACACGACCCGCGCCGCCATCCAGACCTGCGTACAGGATCTCGGCGAGGTACTCACGGCGATCAACTCCACGGGCACCGCCGACGACCTCGAGCAACTCCGCGTCACCCTGAACGCGCCGGTACTCAACGTGATCGCGCACGGCGAAGCGTCCCGGGCGGTCACTGAATTCCTGCGCCGGTATCCCAACTCGGTCGGGCGGGTGGTGCTCGACGGTGCCGTTGATCCCACGCTCGACGGCGCGACCGCGGCCGAGGCCGCCCTGGCAGCCGCGGACGCCGGCTACACCGCGTTCGCCACTGACTGCGTGGACCGAGGCTGCCCACTGGGACCCGACCCTCGGGCCGCCCTGCTGGACCTGGCCCAGGCGCTGCGTCAGGCCCCGCTACAAGTCGAGTGGCAGCAGATCACTGCAGGCACCGCCTACCATGCGGTGCTCGAGACGATCGGTGACCCGCAACGCTGGACACAGCTGTCCGACGCACTGGCGGCCGCCCGCGACGGGGACGGGGCACCGCTAGCCGCGCTCGTGGAGCCGGTGCTGACCGGGAGCCGCGGGCTGCCGGCGCGCTTCGACCCTGCCCTGGCAACCCACTGCAACGACACCCCGGCCCGGGTGCCACCCGAGCGCGTCCAGCAACTGGTGGCGCAGTGGCGGCAGCGTTCCGCGCTGTTCGGGCCGCTGTTCGCGCAGCGTCTGGTGCTGTGCAGCGCGTGGCCGGTGCCCTCGCCACCACCGATCGGGCCGGGTGACCGGGCGCTGCCGCCGGTGCTCGTCGTGGCCACCGCCGGGGACCCGGTGACCCCGGCGGAAGGGGCCAGGCGCACCGCAGAGTCGCTGCCGTCGGGCACGCTGGTGATCTGGCAGGGACAGGCGCATGGCGCGTTGCCTGCTAGCCCCTGCATGGTCGACCTGGTCACCCGCTTCCTGATGGATGCCTCGATACCCAGGCAAGGCACCCTATGCCCACCCTAGCCGGCTAGTTTTCGCTGCTAGGCCGCTTGGCGCGGCTGGGCTGCACCCGCAGGGGCTCGCCGGGCATCTTCGGGGTGCTTGGCGCGTAACCGTTGTGCTGGCCTGCGAAGACGCTGGTAATCAGCTAACGCTGTGCCGCCGGTTATCGGGCGAGATCCCGATCACTAGCGTAACCCAATAGGCGGCCCCGGCGGACGATCAAAGCGCCGGCCGGGGCCTTGATCCAGACCTACAAGGAGGACTGGACCCATGAGCAGCATCCCGCACCGCACCTGGTGTGACCTCAGCGAGTGCTACACCGAAGACCTAGACGGGGTCACCATCCACCTCAGCGGGGAAACCACTTTCGTCACCATGTGCGACCAGCTCGGCGTGCAACTAATCGAGACCGACAACGGCATCGAGGTGCAGATCAAGCTTTACGGGTGCCTCGCCCCCTTCCACCTCGCCACCTTCCACTCGGCGGTGCTGATCCCGGAAATGGCCGCCCAGCTGGGCGAGGCGTTGCTCGACCACGCCGAGCGCGCTACAGGTCAGGGAGGCGGTCCAGGGAGGCCAGGGAGTTCTCCCTGCCACCTCCCTGACACTGCCTCCCTGGGTTGACCTGCGAAAACGACCCGTCAGGGAGGCAGGGAGGTGGTCAGGGAGGGCCCCGCAAAACCGCCGAAACCCGGGTTTGGGCGGCTGTGCGGCAGCCTCCCTGCCTCCCTGACCGGCTCCCCGCGTAGCCTGTCGCTACCTCTTCGCCGAGGTTCCGCCCCGGGGTAGCTCCCCGGGGCATCGGCGGGGAGCGCCCGGCGAGGAGAGGGGTTTTCGTGGACGTTGAGGATGCGCGCACGATCGGCGCGCGTGCCCGGATGATCCGGCGTCGGCGCGGGCTGAGCCTGGACGTGGTGGCCGGGCTGGCAGGCATCACCGGGGCCTATCTGTCGATGTTGGAACGCGGCCAGCGGGGATTCAACCGTCGTGGCCTGCTGGAGGACCTCGCTAACGCGCTGGGCTGCTCTGTAGCGGATCTGACCGGCCAGCCGTACTCACCGGCGGACCGGGGGACGGCGGACGCTCTGGCGGTCATCGCCGAGATCACGCCGCTGCTTTATGACATCACCTTGGACCACGTGCCAGAGGTCGCCGTGCGTCCAGTGGGCCAGCTCGCCACCTGGGCAGCTCAGGCCAACGCGCACTGTGATGAGGCCCGATACGCGCTTGCCGGTAAGGACCTCGGCGCGCTGCTGACCGAGCTACACGTGCACGCTGCGACGGGAACGCCGGCGACCAGCAGGACGGCTTTGGCGGCACTTGTGGAGACCTGCGTGGTGGCTTTCGGCATTGCCCGGCAACTCGGACACCCGCAGCTCGCGCTGCTGGCGATGGATCGGGCACAGGCAGCCGCGCACCGCTTGGGCGATCCGGCCCTCGCTGGTTTCGCCGGGCTGGCCAGGGCTGGCGCGTTTAGCCGCATGGGGACCCGCCGCTCTGCCAGCAATGCTCTTGCCGAAGCGCGAGCAGCTGTAGAGCCGGTAGCCGACCCCACCGGGGATGATGTGCGCGCAGCGGAAGCGCTAGGCATGACTCACCTGCTCGCGGCGCAGCTCGCGGGACGCGAGCACCGGCCCGGTGAAGCGCAGACTCACCTGGCCGAAGCGGCCGACCTTGCCCAAGCCATGGGGGAACGAAACACCCTCGCGTGGCACTTCGGGCCAGCCAACGTCGCCGCGTGGTCACTGGCGATCGCCGTGGAACGAGGCGACGGCCCAGGCCATGCCGAACGACTCGACGCCGACCCCGTGGCGCCTGTGTCGGCAGGACGTCACAGCCGGTTGCACTTCGACCTAGCTCGCGGCTACGCGCAGGCGGAAGGGGCAAGGGACAACGAGGCGATCCGGCATCTGGATACCGCTGACCGGATCGCGCCCACCCGGATCCGCAATGACCCGATCGCCCGCGACCTGCTGGTGACCTTGGACCGCCGCGCCCCGCGCCGGGTGTGGGAGTTGGACTCGCTGCGTAACCGCTTCGGCATCGGGAGAGCCAAGCCTTAACAGGCTGTTAGACCCGAAGCCGATCCAGCCCGCAGTCTTCACCGGTGATCGCGTTCACCGTAGCCAATCGTGATACCTGAGACACACCCGATGAACCTGGACATCGGCAGCCAGATCGAGCTGTTATTGCTGCAACGGGTGCACGCCGGACACATCACCGAGTTCTGCGAGCTGTACTTCGACGACGGCCGGCGGATCTGGCACACCGCCACCCGCGCGCTGCGGACACTGACCGAGGTGGGACGCCTAGCGCTCGGTGAGCCGGGACCGGACCGATCACGGCCTGTCGCGCTCACCGAGTTCGGGCTGGACCGGTACGCGGCGTTGTGTGAGCGGGCCCGTGCCGACCACGCAACCGCCCCCTGACGACGCCCCCGGGCACGGCACGCTGTCCCGCTTCCACGACGGCTGCCGCTGCGGCTGGTGTACGTCTGTGGGGCGGGAGCGCGGCTGCCCGTGCCCGATCTGCCGGGCGCTACGTGCCCGATCGCCCTACGTC
>JBOHFU010000432.1:0-3799 GCA_050699675.1 Pseudonocardiaceae bacterium | reverse complement strand
ATGCTGCTCGCGCAGGGCATCACCGACTCAGGACTCAGGTCCGCCGCAGCCCTCATCGGCGGCGGGCTCGCCCTCGCCGGCGGCGCCATCGGAGCCGCCAACGGCGACGCACTCGTCGGCGCCGCCACCATCAACGGGATCGCCCGCCAACCCGAGGCCCAGGCGCGGCTCTACACCACCATGTTCCTGATCATCGGTCTGTGCGAAGCGGCGTACTTCATCAACGTCGCTTTCATGGCCATGTTCGTCTTCGTCCTCAGCTAGGAGGCAACGTGACAGGTGCGAGCAAGATCAAAGACTTGACCGGGCCCGGCCACACCGACCGCTTCGGGATCGGCGGCACCGACCTCGGCGTGACCGTCGCGGCCCCCGACGGGCGGCTGGTATCGGTGTTCGGCGACACGTTCGACAACGCAGGCGTCGGCGGTCCCGGCTGGCGGTCACCGGTGGTGCTGTTCGGCGACCCCGCGACCGCCCGCACCGGCATCGTCTGGGCCGGGGCGGCCGGCCCAGGCGACTACGCGCACCAGGTGCTGGCCTACGAGCATGGCGCGATCATCGACGGCCGCACGGTCACGACGGTCCTGCCCACCGACATCATCACCATCGGCGACGAGATGTACCTGCACGCGATGGTGTGCGAGGGCCTCGGCAACGTCCACTGGACTGAGCTGCACCGCTCGACCGACAACGGCGAGACCTGGAGGCACACTGGCGTCACGTGGCCGGGCGGCCACCACGGTGGCCTGTTCCAGATGCTCACCTGCGAACACGGTGGCGACGGCTACGTGTACGTGTGCTCCACCGGATTCCAGCGCGACAAGGGTCTGATGCTGCAGCGCGTGCCGGCCGACCGGCTCACCTACCCGGCCGCCTGGCAAGCCTGGGGATACCGGGACGGCGAGTGGGCATGGGGAAACCCCCCGACCGTCGCCCTCACCGGCGAGATCGGCGAACTGTGCCTGCGCCGCGTCGAGGGCCGTTGGCTGCTGGCGTTCTTCGATGCGGGCGGCTACCGCATCGATGTCCTGAGTCTGGAATCACCGACGGCGAACATGTACGAGGCGCCGCGAAAGACGCTGGTGCACGGCACGTCGTGGGACGCCGAGAACCACGCCGAGGGGCGGGTGGCTCAGCTCTACGGTGGCTATCTCGTGCCCGGGTCGACACTCGACGACCTGCACCTCGTCGTCAGCCAGTGGAACACCGCAACGAACTGGCCGTACCGGGCCATGCAGTTCCACGCGAACGTCACCAACTGAACCGAATCAGCTCTTCGTGACCGCGTAGCGCAGCAACTCTGCGGGTGGCCATGCGGTCCCCTCTCGTTGAACTTGCGCCCTTCATGGGTCCTCGGTGGCGGAGATGCGGTACCTCCGCACTTGGGCGTCGCGGAGCTGGGCAGCCTGCCCGGCGTCCGGACCCGAACCGCGGAACCGTTCCAGGTGCGCGTCTGACTCCCACCGCTCATACACATTGACCCGGTCCGGCTCGACCGAGTCGGCGGGACGACTGCGACACACTCGGCCACGTAGCGGTCGCGGTCGACACCGTCGACCTGGAGCCGCCCCGCAACAATGATCATATTGTCCTCCCGGTTGGGGCTCAGGCTTCAGTCGCGGGTGGGTCTCTCCTGCACCGCCCAGCCGTTGCCGTCGGGATCGCTGAAGAAGACGAATGAGTTCCAGTCCCCGCCTCGCCCATCAACCCGGTCAGCGCCGTCGAAGTGCTGGACCTGGCTGACCTGAACGCCCCGCTCGACCAGCTCAGCCCGGGCGGCCTCGATATCGGACACGACGAGCTGCATGCCCTGCGCCGACCCGGCGGCGTGTCGACGATCCCGGTGCCCAGGGCGATCGAGCACGCCGAGCCGGGAGGAGTCAGTTGCACGACGCGCATGTCGTCGCTGACCGGAGTGTCGTGGTCGACGACGAAGCCGACCTGCTCGCTGTAGAAGCGCTTCGCCCGGTCCACGTCCGTCACGGGAACCGTCACCAGCTCGAGCATCCAATCCATGCTGTGTCGTCCTTTCGCTCAGTCGATCGTCCGTCGACGGGGTGCTGGGTGACCGGAGGTGTGCCGGGTGGCTGAGCGCTGGGCAGGACCTTGTCTGTTAGTCGTCAGTCTGTGTGGGGTTGCTGTTTCTCGTGGTCGGTGATGGGTTGGTGCTGGGTGGGTCCCGAGGTGATCTGGCGGATGCCATCGACCTTGGCTGCGTCGGTGACTGCTTCGGCGGCGGCTTCGGCGGCCTGGGCGGCTTCTGCCGCGGCGCGTGCCGACGCCTCATCGGAGGAGTCGGCCTTGTGGGTGGCTGCGACCTTGGGTAGGGCTTCGGTGAAGGCGCGGGACACGCCGTGGAGCGCGGAGGTGACTTCGCTGGGGATCACCCAGAGGGTGTTGCCCTGGCCCTTGGCGAGTTCCGGTAGTACCTGCAGGTACTGGTAGGCGAGCAGTTTGGGGTCTGGGTCGTTGCGGTGCACGGCTTGGAACACCTGATCGATCGCGCGGGATTGGCCTTCGGCTTTGAGGATCGCGGCGGTCCGGTCGCCCTCGGCGCGCAGGATCGCGCCCTGCTTGTCGCCCTCGGCGGTGAGGATCTGGGACTGGCGCTGGCCCTCGGCGGACAGGATCGCGGCGCGCTTGTCCCGTTCGGCCCGCATCTGCTTTTCCATCGCGTCTTTGATGCTCTTGGGTGGGTCGATGGCCTTGATCTCCACCCGGTTGACTCGCAGGCCCCACCTGCCGGTGGCGTCGTCGAGCACGCCGCGGAGCTGGCTGTTGATGTTGTCGCGGGAGGTGAGCGTCTTTTCCAGGTCCATCGACCCGACGACGTTGCGCAGCGTGGTGACAGTGAGCTGCTCAACGGCCTGCAGGTAGCTGGCGATCTCGTAGGCGGCCGATCGCGGGTCGGTCACCTGGAAGTACAGCACGGTGTCGATCTCGACGACCAGGTTGTCCTCGGTGATGACCGGCTGCGGCTGAAACGACACCACCTGCTCGCGCAGGTCGATAGCCGGATAGACCCGGTCGATGTAGGGGATGACGAAGCTCAGACCGGGCTTCAGCGTGCGGTGATACCGGCCCAGCCGTTCCACGTTGCGGGCTCGCGCCTGTGGCACGATCCGCACCGCCCGCGCCACGGTGAAGACGGCGAGCAGCGCGATGAGCAGCGCCGCGATCAGCAATGACGAAACTTCCATGATCAGTCCCGTGGGTAGACGACGGCAGTGGCACCGTCGATCTGGATGACATCAACGGCCGCTCCGGCGGGAATCACCAGGCTCTCGTCAAGGGCGCGGGCGGTCCACTCCTCACCGCCGATGCGCACCGTGCCGTCCCGCCCCGTCACCTCCTGGACGACGTAGGCCGTCCTGCCGGCGAGTGCGTCCACACCGAAACGTTGGAGCTGCGGCCCGAGCATGTGCCGCGCAGCGATGGGTCGCACCACCACGAGACCGGCCGCGGCTGCGACGGCAAATACCAACAGTTGCAGGGGCACGGGCAGCCCGATCGCCGCGAAGCCCGATGTGATCAAGGCGGCGACGCCGAGCAGTCCCAACGCAGCGGTCAGTGTGAAGATCTCAACGACGCCCAACACCACCGCGATGATCAACCAGATGACCCATACATCCACAGCGCCGATCCTCCTGAACCGCGGTGACGAGATCCCCCGCAGCGCGTGAGTGGCCGGAAGGCTCGACCGGGCCCGCACCGACTCTCCCCGACAGCTCCCCTCGATGATACGCCCAGAGCTCCGTTAAATCTGATTGTCGACCGTTTGACCGGCTTGGCGGTGGTC
>JBOHFU010000431.1:0-3800 GCA_050699675.1 Pseudonocardiaceae bacterium | reverse complement strand
GCGACGCAGTTCTTGCCAGTGATCCGCATGGATGGTTACTACATCCTCAGCGATCTGATCGGGGTGCCGGACCTGTTCAGCCGGCTGGGGCCGGTGCTCAAGAGCATGATTCCCGGACGACCCACCCACCCCAGGGTGCTGGAACTTAAGCCGTGGGTTCGCCGGACGATCACCGGGTGGGTGGTGATTGTGGTACCCGCGATATTGTACTGGGTGATCGGGTTTTTGATCGTCGTGCCGCAGGTGATGCCGGTGGTGTGGGATCGACTGTGGGAGCTGGGGTCGTTGACCGGTGCGGCGGCGGCGGCTGGCAGCGTGGCGGAGGCCACCTTGGGTGTGATCCAGATGATTATGTTGTTGCTGCCCTGGGTGGGTGGGTTGCTGCTGCTGGGCATGATCATGCACGGTCCGCTGCGGTGGGCGTTGGCCCGCTGGGGACCGGCGCGGTTGCGCGCGAGGAGGTCCTAGTGCCTGCCGCCCCCGCCGCCGTCCGGGACCGTGGTGTGCTGCGAGTGGGTGTGCTGCGAGTGGCTGGTGTGGCCTTGCGGGTGGCGGCGGTGCTGGCCGCGGTGGTGCTGCTGGCCGGCTGCCTGGGCACCGGTACCAGTGGTACTGGCGGCACTGGTACCAGCGGCACCCCTGGCACCGGGGATAGCGGTGGTAATGGGTATGGCGGTCAGGGCGGTAGCGCAGACGGTGGTCAGGGCGGCCCCGGTGGTGCTGGTGGCACCGGGGGCGATGGCGGTGATGGCCATGGTGGTTGGGGCGGCAATGGCTACGGCGGTAATGGGGGCAGCGCAGACGGTGGTGATGGTGCTCCCGGTGCCGATGGTGCTCCCGGTGCCGATGGTGCCGATGGGGTTGATGGTGCCCCGGGTGGCAGTTATTCCGGTACCGGTTCGGTAGTTGGTTCCGGACGTCTGACCAGCCGGCTGATCGGCTTGTCCGGTGTCAACTCGGTGGTGGTGGGGGCCGGTTTCGTAGTTCATCTGGGCATCGGTGCGACCGAGCAGGCGACGATCACGATGGATGACAACCTCACCGATCGGGTGCAGGCCACCGTGACCGGTGACCAGCTCCGGCTGGGGCTCACCCCGGGCGCCTCCGTCCGTAATGCCACCCTGACCGCCGAGGTCACCGTGGACCACCTGGATCGGCTAGCCACCAGCGGTGTCAGCAGAGTCATTCTGGTCTCGGCACCCGCGGGTCCGGCACTGCACCTGGTCGCCACTGGAGCCAGCGAGGTCACTGGCCCCATCCGGGTCGATCGGCTGCAGGCCAATGCGTCCGGGGCGGCCGCTGTGCTGCTGTCCGGACAGGCCAGAGACCTCCACCTCAGCGGGGCGGGCACCAGCCGGCTGCGGCTGGCCGACCTGACCGTTCGGAATCTCGACGCCGTGCTGTCGGGGACCAGCCACGCCACCGTGACGGTCAGCGGCACCCTGGCCGCGCAGGCCGCGGGCGCG
Organism: Pseudonocardiaceae bacterium; assembly: GCA_050699675.1. Taxonomy (GTDB): domain Bacteria; phylum Actinomycetota; class Actinomycetes; order Mycobacteriales; family Pseudonocardiaceae. The sequence continues at coordinate 2,334 of JBOHFU010000431.1, read as the reverse complement.
TCCGTGCTGCGCTACCGCGGCACCCCGAACATCACCCGCCAGCAGACCTCCGGGGTCTCATCGATCGTCCAGGATTCACCGTAAGTAAGTGCCCGACCATTCTTCGTAATCGGTCCAAATCCGTCGATACCCGAAGAAGTCGAGCAGAATGTCACCACTTGAGTACGCGCTGTTACAGCGTAGAGATCACGCAAGCCGACGCTCACGAGTATCTCATCTTCTCGGACATATCGACCGTGGCGATCTCGTCACAGCTAGCATATGCTGATCGACAGGGGTAGCTCGTCAGCTATTGGCGCGACGCGGGGGGGCGTAGCCAATGTGTCACAGGGGGGATGGGCCGTCGGCTGTTTGTGCCGGGCCATCAGCTGCGCCCCGGACCAGCGCGGGATGCCGAGCGCGTTGGCCGGGTCAGCTATGAGGGCGGATTCTTGGACGCTCATGGGCCGTGACTCAGAGTTGCAGTTCATCGCTGAGCGTATGACCGGTGTGGAATCACGTAGTGTGGTCGTTGCGGGTCCTGCCGGGGTCGGCAAGACGCGGCTTGCTCGGGAGGCATTGGCGGCGGCCAAGCGCAGCGGTCGTTCGACTCGCTGGGCGGCGGGGACGAGCGCGGCGGCGGCGATCCCGTTAGGAGCGGTAGCGCATCTGCTTCCGGCTTTGGGTACCGCATCTGACCCGTTCACGTTGCTGCAGCGCGCGGGCGCCGCCATCGCCGACCAAGGCAAGGGGCAGCGGTTGATCGTGGGGATCGACGATGCGCATCTGCTTGATGAGCTGTCGGTGACCCTGGTGCACCAGCTGGCCCTGACCCGCGCCGCGTGTCTGGTGCTGACCGTGCGGACCGGGGAACCTGCTCCGGATCCGGTGGTAACGCTGTGGAAAAACGGGCTGGCCGATCGGCTGGAGCTGCAGCAGCTGCCGCGGGTAGAGCTGGATCGGCTGGTGACCGGTGTGCTTGGCGGCGTGGTGGACAGCCGGACCATCGAGCGGCTGTGGCGGGCCACCCGTGGAAATGTCCTGTTCCTTCGCGAGCTCGTCGAGGGTGGGTGTGAGACGGGTTGGCTGCGGATGCGCGACGGGGTGTGGCGGTGGGAGGGGCGAATGGAGCCCACTCCGCGCCTGCGTGAGATCGTCCAAGCCCAGCTGGGCGGACTCGGTGACGACGAGAGAACCGCACTGGAGTTGCTGGCCACCGACGAGCCCCTGGGCTTGGGCCGGGTGGCTAGCCTGATCAATCCCGAGGTGGTCGCGGTACTGGAGCGCCGCGGCTTGGTGACCGTGGTCAACAGTGGCTGGCGGGCCGAGGTGTGGTTGGCCCACCCGATCTATGCCACGGTGGTACGCGACCAGCTGCCTGAGGCCGAGGCCTGCCGGCTACGCCGCCGGCTGGCCAACGCCCACTTGCCCTGGAAGCGCCAGGATGACCTGCTGCGCGCCGGCACGCTGCTGCTGGACAGTGACCAGCCGGGTGCGCATGCCAGCCTGCTGGCCGATGCCGCGGTGCACGCCAACGCATTACTCGATCACGACATCGCCGTGCGTATGGCGCGGGCGGCGATCGATGGCAGCGACGGCCGAGACGGTGTGCGGGCGCACCTGGCGTTGCTGGAGGCGGTCCGCTGGCAGGGCCAGCCCGACGAGGCCGAGCAGGTGGCGGCCGCTACCGCGCCGTTTGCCACCTCAGCTGAGGACCGGTCCCGGCTGGCCGTGGTGCGGGCCCTGAACCTGTTCTTCGGCCTTGGCCAGGTGGCGAAGGCAGAAGGCATGTTGCACAAGGCATCAGCCGACGCTGCCGATAACGAGACGTGCCGGCGCACCAGTGCAGTGCACGGCGTGCTGGCGTTCTTCGCGGGACGGCCGCAACAGGCTGCGGAGTCCGGTGGCGAGATCCTGGCGTCGGAGCCGGCCAGCGCGGAGGCGGTGGTCTGGGCGGCCAGCGCCGCCGGGGCGGGGTTGGCCGCGGGGGGCCGCACTGCCGAAGCTTTGTCGGCCGTGGCGGCTGGTTGGGAGGCTCTCAAACGCTGCACTACCGAGCCGGAGATGGCGCTGTGCAGGCAGACTCTCGCCCATGGTGAGCTGTCGGCGCTGTTGCTGGCCGGGCGCGTCGACGATGCCCAGGCCCGGGCCGTTGAGCTGCACCAGTGGTGCATGAGTCAGCCGCAGTGGGCCGGAGATGCCCTGGCCGCCGCGCATGTCGGGTGGGCGGCGCTGGCCGCCGGGCATCCGCGCACCGCGATCCGTTGGCTGGCCGAGGCCGTGGCTGGCCTGGGTGAACGTGACCCGGGTGGGTTCGAGCAGCTGTGTATCGCACTGCTGGCTCAAACGTACGCT
>JBOHFU010000430.1:0-3807 GCA_050699675.1 Pseudonocardiaceae bacterium | reverse complement strand
TACTGGTGCTGGTCACGGTGAGATCATCCCCTGAGTTCAGCGCTGCGCGTAGCCCGTTGATCTGGAGGGTGTCGCCGGTCTCGATCCGGTCGTAGTCGTCCTCGGCGGTGAATTCGAGGGCGAGGATCCCGAAGTTCGCCAGGTTCTGCCAGTGGATGCGGGCAAAGGACTTGGCGATCACAGCGTGCAAGCCCAGATAGCGAGGGGTGATCGCGGCGTGTTCCCGGGAGGAGCCCTGACCGTAGTTGTGGCCGCCGATCACGACGTGGCCGCTGCCTTGGGCGAGTTCCGCGGCCCTGCGCGGGTAATCCTGGTCGATCTGGATGAAGGTGAACTCGGCAAGCTTGGGGATGTTCGAGCGCAACGGCAGCGCCCGGGCACCGGCGGGGGAGATCTCGTCGGTGGACACGTTGTCGCCGACCTTGAGCAGCACCGGCGCCTCGATCCGGTCCGGCAGCTCCGGGAAGTCGGGCAGCGAGGTGATGTTGGGCCCCTTGACCAGCTCCTCGGCGGCCGCTTGTCCCGCCGGCAGCGGCGCCTCCAGCATCGCGGTGTTCACCGACGCGCGCTCGGGCAACGCCAGCGTCGGGTAGTCCAGGCCCAGTTTCGCCGCGAGCGCGCGCGGATCGGTGATCACACCGGTGAGCGCGGACGCCGCCGCGGTCTCCGGCGAGCACAGCCAGACTGCGTCTTGCCTCGTGCCGGAGCGGCCGGGGAAGTTGCGGGGGAAGGTGCGCAGCGAGTTGCGCCCCGCGGCTGGCGCCTGCCCCATCCCGATGCACCCCATGCACCCCGCCTGGTGGATACGGGCCCCGGCGGCGATCAAATCGAACGTGGCGCCCATCCGGGTGAGGTCGGAGAAGATCTCCCGGGATGAGGGGTTGACGTCGAAGCTGACCGCGTCGGCGGTCTGGCGGCCAGCGACCATCGCCGCCACGATCGCGTAGTCGCGCAGCCCGGGGTTGGCCGAGGATCCGATCACGACCTGGCTGACCTCGGTCCCCGCAACCTCCCGGACCGGGACCACGTTGCCCGGCGAGGTCGGCCGTGCGATCAGCGGTTCCAGGGTGCACAGGTCGATCTCGTCGGTGACGTCGTAGCCGGCGTCGGAGTCGGCCACCAGTTCGGTGAAGTCGTCCTCGCGGCCCTCGCTGCGCAGGAACGCGCGCACCGCGCCGTCGGCGGGGAAGACCGTGGTGGTCGCGCCCAGCTCGGCGCCCATGTTGGCGATGACGTGGCGGTCCATCGCGGACAGGTGTGCCAGCCCGGGGCCGTGGTATTCGATGATCCGGTTGCGCCCGCCGGTGACCCCATGGCGGCGCAGCATCTCCAGGATCACGTCCTTCGCCGAGCACCACGGGGGCAGCTCACCGGTCAGCCGCACGCCCCAGATCTGCGGCATCGGGATATGCAACGGTTTGCCGGCGATGGCCAACGCGACCTCCAGGCCGCCGACGCCGATGGCCAGCATGCCCAGCGAGCCGGCAGCGCAGGTATGCGAGTCCGAGCCCAGCATCGTCTTGCCGGGCTTGCCGAAGCGCTGCATGTGCGTGGGATGGGAGACTCCGTTACCCGGTTTGGAGAACCACAGACCGAAGCGGCGAGCGGCCGAGCGGAGGAACAGGTGATCCTCGGCGTTGCGCTCGTCGGTCTGGAGCAGGTTGTGGTCGACGTACTGCACGCTGACCTCGGTGTGCGCCCGATCCAGGCCCAAAGCCTCCAACTCCAGCATCACCAGGGTGCCCGTGGCGTCCTGGGTCAGGGTCTGGTCGACCCGCAGGCCGACCTCCAGTCCTTCGACCATGTCACCGTCGACGAGGTGTGCCCCGATGAGCTGTTGCGCAACGTTGCGACCCATCCGCTCGGCTCCTTCACGCTCTGCGGTCAGTGACCGCGCGGTGATCAACGGCTAAGTCCTGATCAACGGCTCGGCTACGCCGCGGTGTCCGCTCTGGCAGGTCAGACTCATCCCATTATGCTGGATCCCGCCGCAGCTATATCGTGTTACGATACTAAGTGGATGGCTCGACGTCGAGCGCCAGGCCGGAGACACCTAGGAGGTGTGTCGTGCTCAGTGATCGCGGGCGGAAGACACTGCCGGAGGCCCGGGACCTGTTCCAGACCGAGGATCAGGACCTCGCCCGCTCGCTCAAGGCCGTCCAGCCGCACCTACCGCGCGATCACCACCGGTGGGCCTTCCCAGTCGGGGTCGTCCTCGCGGTAGTGCTCACCGTCCCTGGTCCGAGCACCCTGAAAGAGGCCGAGATCGCCGCCCGGAAGAGACCGCCAAGGCCGCGAATCCGGCGCAATGCCACCACCTTCCCGGTGAGCAGACCCCTCGCCGAGTGAGCAAGGAGGAAGCCTCATAACGTCACCCGAGTCGTCGGACCTGGTCCAGGACCGAACCGATGCCGCCACATGCAGGGAGGCGGCCATAGTGCTCCGTGGGCAACGACTGACGACCCTGACCGCCGGGCGCACGAAGCTCGCCTTGGGCCAGTTCCTCAACGCGGTGAGCCTCGCGCTGGCGGCGGACGGCCACTCCGTGCCGCTAACAGTGCGACGGGCGGCGTTGCAGGTTGCTGATCAGCTTCAGCGCTCGCGGTCAGCGTCCTCCATCGGCGTGGCTGCTGACGATGACCACGTCTGGCCATCCGACCGACTTAGCCCTCGGCATCAACGAGGCGGCCCTCGGATCACCCGCAGCAGGCCCGTGCCATACACAAGTTCGATCAAGCTGGGTCGCATGGGATGACGACGCTGACGGTGCTGTGTCTGGGTGGGCGAGCCCTACCGGTCAGCTGGTGCGCCGTTGGTGGCGGTCCGGTCGAGCAGGCCGGTGTTGGAGGTGTGCAGTTCGGGCGGTGTCGCCGCGCCGGCGGGCATTTCTGGCGGCGGCGCGGAGCGTGTGGTGGTCGCGCCGGTCGGCCGGTGGGTCTCCGGAGGTGTTGCGCGTTCGAGGAAGCGGAGCAGTTCGACGGGGAAGGGCAGGACGAGGGTGGAGTTCTTCTCGGCGGCGACTTCGACGACGGTCTGGAGCAGGCGCAGTTGCAGCGCGGCGGGGTGTTCGGCCATCACTTCGGCGGCCTGCGCCAGCTTCTCCGAAGCCTGCAGCTCACCCTCGGCGGTGATCACGCGGGAGCGCCGTTCGCGCTCGGCCTCGGCCTGGCGAGACATGGACCGCTTCATCGACTCGGGGAGGACCACGTCCTTGATCTCCACGCGGTCGATGTGCACACCCCAGCCCACCGCTGGGCTGTCGATCATCAGTTCCAGGCCTTGGTTAAGTCGTTCCCGGTTGGACAGCAGGTCGTCCAGGTCGCTCTTGCCGATGATGGAGCGCAGCGAGGCCTGCGCGACCTGGAGGATGGCAGAGCTGTAGTCCTGGACGTCGACGGCGACGCGCACCGGGTCGACGACCCGGTAGTAGACGACGGCGTCGACGCGGACCGTGACGTTGTCGCGGGTGATGCCGTCCTGGGCGGGAACCGGCAGGGTGACAATCTGCATGTTGACCTTTTGCAGGCGGTCGGCGATCGGCATGATCACGGCGAGGCCAGGGCCGCGGGTCTCGGGGCGGACCCGGCCGAAGCGGAAGACGACGCCCCGTTCGAACTGTTGGACGACCCGGACGCTGGCCCCGATCAGGCCGAGGGCCGCGATTCCGATCAGCATGTAGATAACGATCATTTCATCCTCCGGTGTCTTCCCTCGGTCCCGCCGAGTCGGATGTGTCTGCGGTCCGACGGCACATCGACAGCTGGCCGGACCGACCACGGCGCGCGGGCCGTCAGGTTCGCGGTGTAA
>JBOHFU010000429.1:0-3817 GCA_050699675.1 Pseudonocardiaceae bacterium | reverse complement strand
GGCGATCAACGCCCGGCTTGCCTCGCCACCGGCGGTTGATGCGTCGGTGTCCCGTCAGATGGGCCTGTTCGTGGTAAGCAGGCTGGCCGCGCAGCATGGCATCACAGTGCGGCTGCGCCAACGCCTCGGCCAGATCGGGATCACCGCGGCGGTGTCGCTGCCCTCCTCCCTGGTATCGATCAACTCCCGACCGTGGAACGAGGGGATCCCCGAGGCGGCGGCCACCACCGAGTGGAGCGGGGCCGACGGGCAGCTGCCGGTGCAGGTGTCGGTGGTCGACGAGGCTGCCGCGGGGGATCTCTTCAGCCCGGCCTCGATCGGAATCGTGCCTTCGCAGCGCCCGCGCACTGCCGAGCAGGAGTGGCTCGAGCTCTTCGGCGAAGATCGGTCCCAGCCTGAGCGCGAGTCGCTCTCTCATCAGCTAGGTGGGGATCAGCTAGGCGGGGGCACGGTTGGGCCCGATTTCCCGGTCGCTCCGGCCACCGACCCCCTGGCGAGTCCGCTGCCGCTGGGCAATGCCGCGGCAGCCGGGCAGCCGCAGGAGGTCCGTGAGGAGATCTTCGAGATGGTCTCCGCCTGGTTCCGGGAGCGGCAGTCGGCGTCGGCGAGCAACCACCAGCTCGGCGACACCACCGAGATGGCCGTGCTGCCAAACGGTGTCCCCAGCAGCATTAACACGAGCCGCACCAATGCGCACGAGTGGCGGTCCCCGTTGGACGAGGAGTGGCACGCTGCGCAAGCGCTGTGTACCCCGGTCGACCACGGCGTCACCCCGGCCGGGCTGCCCAAGCGGCAGCCGCTGGCGCATCTCGTGTCCGGTGCGGACGGCGCCGGCCGTTCCGTCCCGGCTCCGGTACCTGCTGGCCCGGCGCGCACCCCCGACGATGTGCGCGGCCGGTTGAGCCGATACCAGCACGGATTGCGGGTCGGGCGGCACGCCCGCATCGGCCCTGACGAGCAGCCCACCGTTACCGACACCCCGCAAGGACTTTTCGAGGAGGATCAGTAGTGACGACAGCAGTGCCGCAGCATCCGGTCCAGCCCGGCCAGTTCGGTTGGCTGGTGGACAGCTTCGTAGAGCGAGTGCCCGGTGTGGCGCACGCTGTCGTCGTCTCTTCCGACGGACTGCTCCTCGTCGCGTCATCGGGGTTGCCCCGAGATCGCGCCGATCAGCTTGCCGCGATCACCTCCGGCCTGGTGAGCCTCACCCAAGGCGCGGCGCGGTGCTTCGAGGCGGGCGGGGTGATCCAGACCGTCGTGGAGATGGAGCACGGCATCGTCTTGACCATGGTCATCAGTGATGGGTCCAGCCTGGCCGTGCTGGCCTCGCCGAGCTGCGATATCGGCCTGATCGGCTACGAGATGACGTTGCTCGTCGACCGGGCAGGCAAGCTGCTGACCCCCGAGCTACGTGCCCAGCTGCAGAGCGCTGTGCGCTCCTGAGCGTCAGCCGCCCGGATCTTGGTTGGGTGCTCTGAGGAGCAGGAGGGCTGTCACGAGGGTTGGATCAGATCGGCCACAGCCCGGTTGGAGTAGCGGGTGGGGGCTCGCCGACCAACTCGACGAGCCGAGCGATCCTTCGCCGCCCTGAGACCCGCAAGGCCGGACCACCCGCTCGCGGGCCAAGCAGGGTGGCCGCCAGACCGGCCGCCGCCAGTGCCGCGGCCAGCGGACCGTGGGTACCCGGAGCGTGCGGATCCAAACCGAGCAGGTAGCCGCGGTCGCCTGGCGCCCCTGCGGCCAGCGCCCAGAGCCGCAGAGCTGCACCGTCGAGCTGCCAGCCAGCCGGAACCGCCTTGACCGCCCCGCGGGTCCACTCGGTGGCCAGCGGCAGCAGGCCAGCCACAAACGCGGTGCGCACCCAGTGGCGGTCCCCGGTTCGGCCCCGCTCAGCGGGCAGCGCCCGCTCTGTGCAGGCCCGCACAATCTCGACGGCTCGCCACTGCTCGGCGACCACGGCCGACACCCGGGCAGCGGTGCCCCGACCGAAACCGTGTACCTGACCCGGCGCGCAGAGCAGGCCAGCCAGATCGTCTGGGCTGGCCGCGCTGGCCTGGGCGGAGAACAACGACGGTTGCCGCACAGAGCAGACTGTAGAACGGACGTTCGAGCGTACCCGCCGGGCTCGCCGCGGCACACTTCGGTTTAGTCCTGCGTGACCGCCGCCGAGGTGATCCGGTGCAGCGGGAAGCGGCGCAGCTCACCCCGCGACCGGTCGAACCCCTCTAAGACGCCACCGCCTACGCTCACCGGTCGCACGATCCGCCTGCTGGCCACGCCGTGGGAGTCCACGTAGCCGATCCATACGTTGCTGCCGGTGTGGGCGGCGCCCTGCAACAACTCCAGCGTGTCACCAGTGGACACCCCGCCGGTGACCACCGCAGGCCCGCGCGGGGTGCTGGCCGCGGCGTCCCCGGCCCGTATCCCTTGGACCAGCGTGGCGAGCTGCTCCGCAGAGGGGGCAGGCGGCACGGCGCCACGGAGAGTCGCCATGGGCCGGACCCTGGCCCGGCGATCTACCGCGCGCAGCTCGACCACCTGACCGTCGGCCCCTTCGGCGACCGGGGTGAAGCCGGCGCCGCGCACCTCATCGAGCAGTGGGCCCAGCGCTAACGGGCTGATCAGCACGGTGGGAGCAATCCTGCGCAGCCCGCAGCGTGCGGCGACCGGATGGGCCAGTAGTTCTGCCAGCAGCACGGCGTCGTCGCAGCGCAGGAATGCGGCCGCGGTGCCGCCGCGTAGCCGCCCGTGCCGTCGGGCCACATCGTCGACGAGGTAGCTCAGCGACTGCGGCACCGGGGTCCGGGACCGGATCCGGAACAGCTCGTGCAGGTCGGCGGCGCTGCGGCCGACGTCCAAGGCTCGGCGCACGGTGTCTTCGGTGACCCGGTAGACGGTGGCGCCCCCGGCTGACTCCACGTCGGCCACCAGGGCGATCTCCCTGGCCAGTTCGGGCTCCAACGGTCCTGGTGCCACCACGGTACGGTCGCCCTGGACCAGCACGTGGTCCACCGGCTCGGGGAGCACGGCCTCGAGAACGAGCGCTGCCGCGCCCGCGTCGTGGTGCAGCAGCGCCCGGCCAGCCGACGACAGCGCGCCCAGCGCGAGCACGCCGAGCACGGTGGCTTCCCGGACGGTCCAGCTGACGATCTCGTCGCGCCGCCGGCCGCCCCGGCGCGGGGCCCGCCAGGCGAGCACTGCGGCGAGCTCGTCGGACCGTTGGATCCCGCTGCCGGCCGGCAGATCAGCGAGCACATCGAGGACCCGGCGGCGCTGCGCCATGGCGCGGGGCTGGCGCAACTCCTCGGACAGCGGGGCCAGCGGCCGGTCCTTGTCGTCGCGAGTCCCGGCCAAACCCGGCAGCCGGGGTAGCTCGAGCCACGCGTCGGCCAGCATCGCCCAGCGCCGCTCGGGTCGCGCAGCGAGCCAGGAATCGACGGCGACAGTGGGTAACCACAGTCTCCCGTCGGTCCCCTCGTCGGACCCGGTGACCAGCCCGGCGGCGACGGTGACCTCGGCGAGCAGCGCCACCGTCGACTCCTCGACGTCCAGCCGTCGCGCGGTTCGCCGCACGTCTCGAACACCCAGGCCACCGGAGCGCAACACCGCGGGCGGTTCCCGCGACCATTCGGCGAGCAGTGCCTCAGCGTGCCGCAGCAGATCGAGTACCGCGCCGGCGGCCGTCGAGTCCACCATGGACGGATCGCGCTGCCGCGTGGGCAGCGCCGGCTCGTCGGGCTCAAGGGGCCCGAGTGGCTGGTCCCCGCGCAGCGCCAGGCCCACCTGGGCGGGCAACTCGACGGTGCCGGAGTCGATC
>JBOHFU010000428.1:0-3818 GCA_050699675.1 Pseudonocardiaceae bacterium | reverse complement strand
CCGCCAGGCTGCCGCCTCGGCGTCGAAGGGAGCGCTGGGTGCCAGCCGCGTCGGGTCCGGCCGCAGCAGGAAGGAAACCAGCCAGCCCAGTGGCTCGGAACCGGCCAGCGCCTTGTCCGCCGCGTCCGATCCGGCCCACTGTTCGGCGTCGGTGATCAGTTCCACGGCCAGCTCGAGCTGGCCGGGATCGACGGTCTCGGGACCCCCGGTGAGGTCGTCGGCCAGGCCGGCGAGCACGTAGCTGTTGCCGTCGTCGACCGCCACCTCGAGTTCGCCGGCGTGCGCCTTTTTGGTCACCTCCGGCCAGGTGGACACCTCATCGAGGTCGTGGCCCTTGGGGTTGCCGGCAAGGTAGCGGGCCAGCGAGCGCGGCGAGCCGAAGACGTCGATCCGCCCGCTGCGGCCGAGGAAGACCGGCGCATTGTCGAGGTAGCAGCGCAGCGTGTAGTGATCGCCCAGATCGCTGATGATCCGGATCGGGTCGATGCCGACCTCCGCCCAGAACGCCAGCGCGGGGCTCAGCACGGCGTCGGCTTCGGCTTCGGTGGCCGCCTCTTCGGTGGCCGTTTCCTCGGTAGCCTTTTCGGTGACAGCCTCGGCCTCGGTCAGTTCGGTCTGCGCCCTGGCCAGCGCCGCCGCATCGACGTCGGGAGTGCGGACCACCCCGTCGAGCGCATCGAGCACGTCGTCCCAGCGCTGTGCGATCACGGTGCACAGCGCCTCCCAGCGCCGCTCGCCCTCCCGGCCGCCGAACGCCAGGGTGCCCCCGTGGAGCATGTCGAACCCTGGGGTGGAGCCGAGCACCTCGTGCACCACATCCAGGCCGCAGACGTCGGCCAGCGAGCGCACCATCGACACCACCTCAGCGAGATCACCGATCACCCAGGTGTCCGGTGGTTGCGCGACCAGCTCGGGCACTCCGACCAAGTCGTAACGCTGGGACTCCGCGGGCCGCAGGTCCGCCGCGGGCAACCGCTTCACCAGCGCCCAAGCCGGGTGGTCGACGAGGTCATGGTCGTTGGCGGTGCGCACGAAACCCACCAGTGCCGCGACGTCGGGGAACGTGAAGAGGTCCTCGTCGTCGCCCAGGAACGCCTCCCATTCCTCGCTGTCCGCACGCCAGCGGGGCGCCCACAGCGTCACCAGGTCCCCGGCGGTCAGGGCGAGCTCAATCGGCACGATGTCCGCAGCCATGGGCGGCAGCGTAGTGCTCGTGAGTGCGTAACAGTGTTCCAGCACCCGGCGACCAGCAGAGCCACTCACGTGTTTGTAGGATTTCCGGCCCGCCAGCCGTCGAGGTTGGCGCGGATCGCGGCCTCGAACAACTCACCGGGCGGCACGGCACCCGCCGGCATCGCGCAGCGAAGTTCCAGCGACACCAGACCGTGCACGTTGGCCCACAGCGCGGTGGCGATCAGACCGGGATCTTCGTCGCGCAGCAGCTCCGCCGCGACCGCCCTGCGCACCGTGTCGAGCACCGGGGTGAAGGTGGCCTCGGCGTGCGCATAATCCTGCGGGGTGGGCTCGAAGCCGGGCACCGGCGAACCGAACATCACCGCGTACAGGTGCGGGTCGTCCAGCGCGCTGGCCCGGTAGGTGCGGCCGATCGCGAGGAGATCGGCCAGCGGATCGTCCGAGGGCGTCACCGTGTCCAGATGCGCCGCGAATCTGGTGAATGCCTCGACGAAAAGTGCCCGCAGTAGCCCCGGCTTGCCGCCGAACAGCGCGTACACCGCGCTGGTTGAGGTGCCCGCCGCGGCGGCGAGCCGGCGCAGGCTCAGCGCGTCTGGGCCCTCGGAGGTGAGCAACTCCCCCGCAGTGTCGAGCAGCCGGATCCGTAGCGAATCGTCGTGCAGTTTCGGTCGAGGCACTTGACAATGATATCGCAACGCTGTTTTATAACATTGTTCGAAACGCCGAGGAGACCTCATGAGCCGTACGCCTGATGCCGACAGTCCCGCGGGGGTCCGCGCCTCACATGCCAACGCCGGTCACGCTGTCGTGGTCGGTGGCGGCATGGCTGGCCTGCTGGCCGCGCGAGTGCTCGCCGACCACTTCGAACAGGTGACGCTCGTCGAGCGCGACCCGCTCATGGACAGCGCACAGACCCGTAAGGGCGTCCCCCAGGGACGCTTGCTTCACGCGATGCTGCCCCGAGGCCAGGGGATCGTGGAGCGGTTGTTCCCGGGCTACGGTCATGAACTCGAGGCCGCCGGTGCGGTACCGCTGCGTGCGCCCACCGACGCTCTGATCCTGAGCCCGGCCGGCTGGGTGGACCGGCGGGTCAGCGGGTGGCCGATGCTCTCGGCCAGTCGGCCGCTTTATGAATGGGCCGTGCGTCGGCGGCTGCGGGAGTTGCCGGGGGTGACGATCCTCGACCGCCACGACGTGCCGTCGCTGCTCACCTCACGCGACGGTCGGCAGGTCACCGGCGTGACGCTGCGTCCGCTCGAGGGCGCGGCTGGCACCCGTGAGCAGCTCGACGCCGAACTGGTGGTCGACGCCAGCGGCCGCGGCTCCCGCGCCCCGCACTGGCTCGAAGACGCCGGCTACTCCACGCCCACGAAGGCGTATGTCGACCCGAACATCGCCTACGCCAGCCGGATCTACCGGATCCCGGACGGGTTCAGCGCCGATTGGCAGATGGTGATGCTGCTCTCCCAGCCGCCCTCGATGCCGCGCACCGGCTACCTGTTCCCGATCGAGGACGGCCAGTGGATGGTGGCGCTGATGGGGGCCGCCGGCCAGCACCCACCGACCGACGAGGACGGCTTCGCCGCCTTCACCCGCAGCCTGCGCCACCCGGTCATCGCCGACGCGCTCGCGGCCGCCGAGCCCGTCACCCCGATCCGCGGTTACCGCGGCACGGTCAACCGGCTGTGGCACTACCAGCGGATGCGCCGCTGGCCGGAGCGGTTCGTCGTGCTGGGGGACGCGGTCTGCGCGTTCAACCCGATCTACGGGCAGGGCATGAGCACCGCTGCCGTCGCCGCCGAGACCTTGGACCGTTGCCTGCGCGACCAGCGGAGTCAGCACGGTGTTGATGACTTTGCTGGGGCCACCAGCCTCGACGGGCTGGCCCGACGATTTCAGCGGCGTCTGGCTCGGGCCAATGGCGACCCGTGGATGCTGTCGACGGGGGAGGACCTGCGCTTCCCGACCACGACCGGCATGACCGTGAGCCCCGCGACCCGGCTGTTGCACCGTTACCTCGACCGGGTCTTGATCGCCGCCACCCAGGATCTCAGCATCGCCGAGACCTATCTGCAGGTGTTTGGCATGCTGGCTCGGCCCACGGCGTTTTTCTCCCCACGGATCTTGGCCGCCGCGGTTCGCGCCCGGCCCCGTAGCGCTGGCACGCCATGGAACTCCGCGCCACCCGTGCGCCCGCTCGTGTCGGCGGAGGGTTGACGGCCAGCCTGACGAGGCCCAGCCTGACGAGACGATGAGGCGACCATGAACCCCCGGCGAAGCTGACCGGTTCGCCCCGGTCAGTTCCGACGCCGTCATCGTTGCTCGCCAGCGTGACGCTGGTCAACATCGGTGTGCTGCGCGGCTACCGTTGGCACTACCTGGCACGGATCTGGCGCACCCCGGTGCTCGGTGAGGCCTTCATGCGGATGACCACCCGCCCGGCGGCTCGGCTGCTGCTGCGCCTCGGCAAACCCCCGCGGGCTGCCCGGTGATGCGCTCGAGCGCATACACCGCGACTACAAGAACCCCGACGTCCAATGTGCTGTGCTGCGGCTCAACCGGCTGTGGCGGATCGACAAGTGGTGGCAGGTCTTCATCGCGATGCCGCGGATGTTGCGCCTGCC
>JBOHFU010000427.1:0-3823 GCA_050699675.1 Pseudonocardiaceae bacterium | reverse complement strand
GCCACAGGGTGCTCCACCTCGACCCCGCGCCTGGCCTGCTACAGGATGAGCCCGCCGACGCGACGGGATACCCGCTTCCACCCCACTTTTCATACGAGCAGAACAAACCACCGTCGTGCTGTCCGTGTGCTGTAACGAGGGGTCAACAGCGGGCAACTTCGGTACGCCAAGATGCAAGCCAAGCGCAGGTCAGCGGGGCATCGCTCGGCAGTGTAGACAGCTTCCCAAGCTTACGACCATGTGCAGATACCTCCAGCGGTCCTAGGCTTAGCCGACGGCGGCTGGCTGGCCACGGTTGGTAGTGGCCGCCTCACCGACTGAAGAGCCTGCACAACGACCGATTCCTCGTCTCCGAGACAAGCGCTGACTCTAAAGTTGCGCTTCTAAACACGGACGGAAACACACCCGTCTCTCCTAGCAAAATAAGTTGAAGCCCAAAGCGCAACATAGTTAGAGCGTGGGCAAATCCGCCATCGTAATTTGTTGCGCATTCACAAAGCCATTCTCGCGCTCCATTACCCTCCGAATTAGCGCCGGCAGCACTGCTTTCAACCAGGCCAGCTCACGGTCGGTCAGCTTCCGTCCCTGTGCTTCAGCTTTCCGTCCAAGCTTTGGATCAGGGACGGTCGACAGTTCACTGAGCTTTCTAAGCACTGGCCCGGAAATATTCAAGATGCTCCCCGCCTTCGCTGAGCCACTATCAAACTCGCTGCGAATTTTTGTGAACGCCCAGTACGCGAACGACGTAAGCGGCTCCCGACCCTGCCGCATTTGCCGCCAGCGGGATCGGAGCTGCGCAGTGACCGGCCCCTCAATGGCGATCGTCGGATCAGGCTTAGGAAACTCACCGTGGAGAATGTGGGCGGTCGCGTCAAGAGCGGCGGCTATGGCTAACGCTACTTCGGCGAACGCTTGAGTTCCGACACTCTGCGGCGCTGCTAACTCAAGGCGTGAACCAGAGAACTCGAACCGAAATGGGAGATCATTCATGACCTCGCTGTTGGCTTCCCATCCCTGTAGCACCGGCTCCAGAGCGGCTCGAGCTGCGTACTCATCCCCGTAGTCGTCTTCTGGTCGGGCAACCAACTCCGCGCCGTGTAAGTGACAGTCAAAGCCAGCGAGCTTAACACTGACTGGCGGCGCATTATCCCTCACGCGACGTGCATCATCAAGCCACACCACTGTGTAGTTGAGCTGTGCTACGCGGTACTCCACGATCGGCAATCTTACAACAACCGCGTCATCAGTTTGCGTGAACCCAACCTGGAGCTACAAAATTCGTTGGGGCACATGCGGACGACTTGCAACGAACTGGCCCAAAATGTTATCAGTTGGGCTCGTCAATGCTCCGAAGCAACATGATCGCCCACAGTTCAGGCTGGCATCGTAGGATCAGGGCTCACGAGCGATCATTCTCAGCGGACGCGGCGGGACAAGTCCTACAGCCCGGTGCGCACAGCACATGGTCAGGTATGCAGGTGCTTCCGAGCACCCAGCGCACTATAACCATAGAGGCTTATGCAAAACCCTCCTTGAAGAAGCACAGGCCGATAGCGGCCCGGAACGAGGACAAGAAGGTCTTCAGCGGCCTTCTGTAATCCGTGAAGAGAATCCGCCATGTCTTTAGGTTGGCGACGGCTCGCTCGACGGGGGCACGCAGTGAGCTGATCTGGTTATTGTAGTCATGTTCGCGCATGTACAGGTCACGGTCTTCCGGCTTGCGAACTGGAGTGATGATGTAATCAGTTCCGATGAATCCCTTGTCGCCAATCACATCGCCGGCCAGCTTGAGGATCATCTCGCACTCTGATCCTTTCAGTTTGGCCATGTCGTGCTGGTTGCCGGGAACAGGCTCGGAGACGAAAGTGAGACGGCCAGCGAGATTCGTGACGATCAGCGATCCATGACCCGTTGTCTTATATTTCCCAGCCCACAGCTCACGCTCGCCGGCCCAGGACCAGCACGGCCACAAGGTACCGTCTACCAGGGCGATCGCGCCCCTGGTAGCTTCCGCTGCCTCCTCCGCAGAGGGCCTGAACTCCGCGGTAGCCTGATCGATCAGCGGTGTCAGGAAGGTGATGTACCGCGAGATCGTGGACTGGTCTACATCGAAGATCTCCGCCCACACCTCCTCGGTGATGTTCTGGCGCATATACCCGCTGGTGACGACAAGTGCCTCGCGCAAGGTGAGCTCCCTCGGACGGCCTTTGCCCCTATCCCATGGCTTCTCGAGCAGTTCGCCGACCATCTGCTCCAGCTCGTCGAGTTGCTCAGCGTCCAGTCCTGACATACGATCGAACCGCAACGGCTTCTCCGTCGTGAAAGGTTTGGTTAGTCACCTCCTTTCTATCGGCCGGAGAAGCCGTTGCCTATTATTTGATGCCGCGTGTCGACAACTTTCGAAACAACGACCGCTGGCTAGCCTAATCGGGGGTTTTGCATAAGCCTCATAGCCGGCCACTCGTCTCTCCCATGTTCCGAAGAGGGTCCACGAGCCTAGGTCAAGACCACAAGCACAGTCGTGGATCGAGGTTAAAGCAGCAGAGGTGGCAATGAATACAATGTAGAAGTGTTCTGATTCCACCACCAGCGCGGAACTCTAACAACAGTCTGTGGGAGCGCCGGCTGCCATTCGGGCTGACCAATTATGAGTGAAGGAAGCACGGCATGTCGGATTGGACGCCAATCTGGGCTTCCGACGAGCAGTGCGACTAGCTGAACTGTGACTAGAGGCAGTCCTTGTGGGTGACTTTCACGTGGCAAAGGAATTCGCCACTCCCGCTCCTCAAGTCAATCTGATGAGCCCGGCTCCAACCGTACAGCCCAGGACCTGAGTTGCACGTTCGTCCTAAGCTGGCCGTACTCGTTTGGGCGTGCGTACCAGACTGGCCCACCACCAGCGTCGTAAACGCTCTGTCGGTCGAAAACCAGGCCCCAGGGTTGGTAAGAACGTCGGCGGATAAGAAAATGAAGTCCGGCCAGCGTTGCTTCCGTCAAGCAGACTGAGGGATGCCCACCCGAGTACGTCTCGAAAGCCCGTATGCGCTGGCACCATAAGATCGATTCTAGCCGCTGTTGAGCGCTTATGGTAATGATTTCGGGGGGTACGCCAGCCGATGCCGGCCGTGCGCGGTCGCAGAAGTGTGTTAGCCACGCCGACATATCGGGGTGTTCGACCGGTCGAAGCCTGGCTGTCGTCGGCTGCACAATAGGAACCGGTATGGGTCTTGGTTGCATCACGCCGTCCCCCTTGTCGCGTTGCTTCTCGGAAGTGAGTGAGGCACACCTCTCATTCACTGGGTGCAAGTTCCACCGCTACCCGTATCTACCGCCCACTCATAACCCCAGAGGTCGGACGATCGGGAAGACCAGATGCCTGCTCCACGAGTGTGCCACCGGGTGCGGTCTCCCCGACTGGCGCTTTGACATGATCATCGTCAGCGAGCCGTCAGCGGAAGCGACACACCCAGTACGCACGCGCCGATACGCGCCGGCAGGTTGCCGCAGCTCAGCGGCACGCAACGACACTCCCAGGTACGCGGACACATGGCCAATCAGTTTCACACCGAAGTACTCGCCGAGGTCTCCGTCCCCTCACGTCCCCGGGATGGTCCTGCGTCGCCTCGCCGACGTCAAGGGCGCCTGACGGCGTCGCTACCGCGATGGCGCAAGCGCCACCCTTGACCTCGTCAAGTTGACGCAGAGGCTGGCCGGGTGTGAGGGGACAGGAGGGGAGCAGGTCGAGCCCACCAGCCACCGGCCGTGCCAAATTCGTGCCAGATGCAGCGGTGATTGACGGGGTACAGCGGGGAGTCACGGGGAC
>JBOHFU010000426.1:0-3832 GCA_050699675.1 Pseudonocardiaceae bacterium | reverse complement strand
CTTCCGCCCTTTCGCGCGCTGAGGATGTTGCTTGCTGCTACGGAGCGCTGGCGCACGCCAGGCACCGCGCAACCGCGGGTGTTCATGCATAGGGGGAGGATGATGCTCAGTCACCGCGCTGGAGCCGGGGCCGCATTGGCGGTGCTGGTCGCGGCAGTCACCGTAGGTCTGGCACCGCTGGGGGCAGCGCATACGGCGCCGCGGGACCAGGCAAGCCGGGTTGCGGTGCTCACCGGCGCTGCGTCGCTCAACGACACCGAGGCGCGTTACCAGATAAAGGGTACCGACCTTGGGATCATGTGGACCGACGAGCGGGGACAGATCCTGGCCGCCTTCGGTGACACCTTCGGCGCCGGATGGGCCGGTCACGGCAGCGATGTCGGGGACCCGGCCGCGATCGATTGGCGCTCGAACACGCTGGCCCACAGCAGCGACCGGAACCCGGCTGATGGCATGTCCTTCAACAACTTCGTCACCGACCGCCCCGGCCACGCCAAGGAACTGCTGCCCTCGCTCAAGCGTGACGGCGTCGAAATCAGCAGGCTCCCGACCGGCGGCGTCAACGTCGGCGGGCGTGACTACCTGGCCTACATGTCGGTGCGCAAGTTCACCACACCCGGGCGATGGATCACGAACTACAGCGGCATCGCGTATTCCGACGACGGTGGGCAGACCTGGACAGACTTTCCCCGGGCATGGCGGCCGAACACCCCGGTCTTCGACGACAAGTTCCAGATGATCGCCTATGCCCAGCGGGAGGGCTTCGTCTACGCCTTCGGCACGCCCAACGGCCGTTTCGGTGACGCGCACGTCGCCCGGGTGCCCGAACAGCGGCTGCTGGACCCATCCGCCTATGAGTACTGGAACGGAAAAGCCTGGCAGCGGGGCGCCAGCGCGATCGCGGCCCCGATCGTGCCGGGGCCCGTGGGAGAGGTGTCAGTCCGCTACGACGAGACCCTCTCCAGCTGGCAGATGATGACCCTGGACGAGTCACGTGGCGCGATCGTGGTCCGGCTGGCCCCGCAGCCGACCGGGCCGTGGGGCGCGCCGATAACGGTCGCGACGTCTCAGGAGTACCCCCACCTCTACGGCGGCTTCCTGCACCCGGACTCGAAGGGATCCGACATCTACTTCACGATGACCCAGTACGACCGCTACAACGTCTCGATGATGAATGCCACGCTGCCCGCCGGAGCGATGAACAGCCCGCAGTTGCCCTAATATTAGGGAACTCTATCGCCACCCTGGCTGAGCTACGGTCGGTGATTATCACGGAACCCCCAGGTGACCGCCGGTGAAACAGGAACGGCACGACTGGAGCAAGGCGTTGCCCGACAGGGACGGCAATCCGGCCAGGATCACCGGTTGGCAGGCTGCTCGGCCAGTGCAGTCAGGCGGCGAACAGGTGCGCGGCGGCTCAGGACCCGGGTGGACGAGGCCGCCGTCGGCGTGGTGCTGGGTCAGGGTGCGCGACCACGGCAGTAGCGCCGCGCGCTAAATCGGTATCCGGCACCGACGCCCGCGGCCTCGCCGGCGCGGACGGTAGTCTGCATGTTCACCACCGATGTCCTCGTCGTCGGGGCCGGCCCGGCCGGGCTGGCCACCGCTGTCACCGCGCTTCGCCACGGCGCCCGGGTGCTCGTCGTCGAGCGCCGCGCCGGCACCTCGACCGTCCCGCGGGCCACTGGGGTCAGCATCCGCACGATGGAGCTGTTCCGCTTCTGGGGTGTCGCTGAGGCGGTGCGCGTCGGCAGCGTCGATTGCGATCCGACGGTCGCCGTAACCCGGACCCTGGCCGAGGAACCGCAGGAGATCGTTCCGCTCGCCTATCCGTCGTTGCGCGACACGCTGGCGGCGAGTCCGGCGTTCCCCGCGCTGTGCCCGCAGGACCACATCGAGCCGGTGTTGGTCGCCGAGGTGCGCCGGCTGGGCGCGGCGTGGTCCGGTTCGGCGCCGCGCTCACGGGGCTGCGCACAACCTCTGACGGGGTGCGGGCCGTGCTCGGTCGGGTCGGCCGGGTCCGGGCCCGGTTCGTCGTGGGCGCTGACGGCCCGCGCAGCACGGTGCGCACCACCCTGGGGATCGGGTGGGAGCACCTCGGGAAGGTGGGTGAGTTCGAGCAGGTGCTGTTCCTACCCGACCTGGCCGCGCGGCTGGAGCGCCGGACGAACGCGCTGGTGTTCGTCAAGCATCCCGATGCCGAGGGCGTGCTGCTGCCAATGGGGGCCGGCCGCTGGAGTTTCGTCCGCGAGCGCCGCGCGGACGGCGCAGGCTCGCCGCCACAGCGCTGGGCCGCGCTGCTGCGCACGGCCACCGGGTTTCCCGACCTGCGGCCGGAGATCCTCGGCGCGGTGCGGTACACCATGGCCGCCGACGTGGCCAGCACATACCGCGCGGGGCCGGGCTTCCTGGTCGGCGACGCCGCGCACCGCATGACCCCGTTCGGGGGTGTCGGGATGAACACCGCGATCCACACGCCGAGGAGGTCGCAGCCCGGATCAGGGCGGAGGGACGCAAGTAACGACGGTACGGGACGCGCTATGGAAGGGAGGTGGCTGGTGATGCGGATGAGTGACCGTTGGGCTGTGTGGGTCGGGCGACGACGGGCACAGAAGCTGTCGCGAAACCGGCGGCGGGGCATGCGGCTTCTACGGGTTCGGGTGACGTGGCAGACGTGCCGACGGTGCGGTAGCAGCTCGTTTATTCCGGCGAGTGCTGACCGGCTGTGCGGTGGCTGCCACAGCCTGCAATCTTGAAGGAAGCCCGCTGACCTGGGATTTCACCCAGATCGAGCGGGCTTCTCGCTGGTCGGGACGACAGGATTCGAACCTGCGACCCCTTGACCCCCAGTCAAGTGCGCTACCAAACTGCGCCACGTCCCGGCCACGCCCTCACCGGCGCCCAACCAGCCTAGCGGAGCTGCGTCGGCAGCCGCGAACCACTACCGAACGGCGGCCGCGCCGTTGAGCAGTCGGTTCAGGCCCTCGGCAGAGGGCACGCCCTCCAGCCGCTGGCCGTCGAACAGGAACGTAGGCACGACGGTGATCTGCAGCTGCCGGGCCCGGCGCAGCGCCTGCTGGTGCGTCTCGGCGTAACGACCGGAGTCCAGCGCCGCACGGAAATCGTCGGCGTCCAGCCCGAGCTCCGCGGCAACGTCTGCCAGAACCTCGGGCCGCCCGATATCGCGCTGCTCGATGAAGAATGCCCGGAACATCCGCTCGGTGTACCGCTGCTCCGCGCCATGGTCCGCGGCGTAGGCGAAACCCTCGAAGGCCAGCCGGCTGTAGGGCTGCGGCGACACCCGGGGCAGCACGATCGGGACGCCCATGCGCTCGGCCAGCGGGTAGACCACCCGCTCCCACATCGACCGCAGATAGTCACCCCCGGGCCGCAGCGTCGGCGTGGGTTGCGGTCGCAGCTCGAAGGGTTGCCAGGCGATCTGCACGTCACCACCTTCAACGGCGTCCGCGAGCGGTTGCTCAGTGAGGTAGCAGAACGGGCAGACGAAGTCGGAGAACACCTCAATCGTGGAGGGCACACCGCACCTTTCGGTCATGTCGTGGTCGTACCTCCACCATGCCCGGTGTCGCGCCCACCAAACCCAAGGTCGTGACCGACATCTCTGCTATCACGACTGCCCCGAGCTCGGCGTGAGAGTTGCGTCGCGGACAAGATCTTGATCGCAACCGGTCGAAGCAATCGATTTGCGCGACCGGTCTACAGGCGCGGGCTGAGGATGCTGGCGATGAGTTCGCGTTTGCTGTGCACGCCGAGTTTGTCGAGCACCGCTTTGACATGGTCTCGGACGGTGTAAGTCGAGATGTACAGCCGT
>JBOHFU010000425.1:0-3839 GCA_050699675.1 Pseudonocardiaceae bacterium | reverse complement strand
CCAGCCGCGGACGCCGGCTGCGGCTTGTCTACCACCGCGCTCTCGGTGGTGATCACCATCCGGGCGATCGAGGCAGCGTTGACGATCGCCGACCGGGTCACCTTCACCGGGTCGACGATTCCCGCGGCAACCAGGTCGCAGTAGGTCTCGGCCTCGGCGTCAAAACCGTGACCCCATTCCATCTCGCGCACCTTGGCGACCACCACAGAGCCCTCGAAGCCCGCGTTATTGGCGATCCAGGCCACCGGGGCGGCACTGGCAGCCCACACGATGGCGACGCCGGTGGCCTCGTCGCCGTGCAGGCCGAGGTCGCCCACCGACTGGGCGGCGTGCACCAGCGCCACCCCACCGCCGGGAATGATGCCCTCCTCCGCGGCCGCCCTGGTGGCCGCCACGGCATCTTCGATCCTGGCCTTGCGCTCCTTGAGCTCGGTCTCGGTGGCGGCTCCAACCTTGATCACCGCCACCCCGCCGACGAGCTTGGCAAGCCGCTCCTGGAGCTTCTCGCGGTCCCAGTCCGAGTCGGTGTCGTCGATTTCGCGACGAAGCTGCGCGGCACGGGCGTCGACATCCGCCTGGTCGCTGGCGCCGTCGACGATGGTGGTGTCGTCCTTGGTCACCACGATCCGCCGGGCACTGCCGAGTACTTCGAGCCCGACCTCGGACAGCATCAGGCCGACCTCCGGGTTGATCACCTGGGCACCCGTCACGACGGCGAGGTCGTCCATGAACGCCTTACGGCGGTCACCGAAGTACGGCGCCTTCACCGCCACCACCGACAGGGTCTTGCGGATCGCGTTGACCACCAGCGTGGACAGCGCCTCGCCCTCGACATCCTCGGCCACGATGAGTAGCGGCTTCCCGGCCTGACTGACCTTCTCCAGCAGCGGCAGCAGGTCCTGGATCGAGGAGATCTTGTCGCGGTGCAGCAGGATGTTGGCGTCGGCCAGCACCGTCTCCATCCGCTCGGGGTCGTTGACGAAGTAGGGCGAGATGTAGCCCTTGTCGAAGGCGACGCCCTCGGTAATCTCCAATTCGGTAGCCATCGTGGAGGACTCCTCCACGGTGATGACGCCGTTTTCGCCGACCTTGGTCATCGCCTCGCCGACCAGCACGCCGATCTTCGGATCACGCGAAGACACCGTGGCGACCTGGGCGATCGCGTGCTGGCCCTGTACCGGCGTTGCCTTGGATTTCAACATCGCGGCGATCGCATCGGCGGCCACCGCGATGCCGTGCCCCAGCCCGGCGGGGTTGGCGCCGGCTGCCACGTTGCGCAGTCCCAGACGGACCATGGCCTGCGCCAGCACGGTGGCGGTGGTGGTGCCGTCACCGGCCACATCGTTGGTCTTCGTCGCCACGCTCTTGGCGAGCTGGGCGCCGAGGTTTTCGTAGGGATCGGTCAGCTCGATCTCACGGGCGATCGTCACCCCGTCGTTGGTGACCGACGGGCCGCCGAACTTCTTGTCCAGCACCACGTGCCGGCCCCGCGGACCGATTGTGATCTTGACCGCGTCGGCGAGCTGGTCGACTCCGCGCTCCAGCGCGCGCCGCGCGGTCTCGTCGAACGTGATCTGCTTGGGCATTGACTGCCTTCCTCACAGACGAACTCTGGGTAGGTCGCCGGCGTCGCCGGGACCCGATGCGCGACCGCCCCGCTGACCCCGGGAGGGGCCGCGGGGCGGTCACGGCAACGACGGTCGAACCGTCAGTTGACTCCGAGCGGCCGTCTGATGACGACCACCGTTTGACGCGACGGTCGAACCGTCAGTTGACAACAGCGAGCACGTCGCGGGCAGAGAGAATCAGGTACTCCTCGCCGTTGTGCTTGATCTCAGTGCCGCCGTATTTGCTGTAGAGGACGACATCACCGACACTCACATCCACCGGGATGCGGGTGCCGCTGTCATTGACGCGCCCCGGGCCCACAGCTAGGACCTTGCCCTCCTGGGGCTTCTCCTGAGCGGTGTCCGGGATAACGATGCCGGACGCGGTCGTCGTCTCGGCCTCGCTGGCCTGAACGACGATCTTGTCCTCGAGCGGCTTGATGCTCACGCTCGCCACGGTGTGACCTCCACTTTCTGGGGTCTTCGAAGAGCTGGCAGGGTTGTCTGAATGCTGGCTGCGGCCACCCCGCCGTCGCGGGGGTCGAGGCGGCCCGGGGCCATGTCTGGCACTCTGGCGACCAGAGTGCCAGTTAGCAGACTACTGCGCCGAGTGCCAGCGCTCAACTAGGGTGGCCGGGAAGTCGAATACTGCTGAACGTTCACCTGCTTATTGCTACCCCGTCACCCGCGGCTGGTGGCGCAGGCCATCGGATCGATCGTGCACTCTGGGTACCGCGACCCAGCCGGAGGACGCCGAAATGGCCGAGCCCTGTCACCGTCCGACCCGCCGAACAGTCCTCCTTGGCGCGGCCGCCGCGACCGTGCTCACCGCGACGCCACTCGGCACTGGTTGTGCGTCCCGGCCACTGGCAAGCGCCCGCGGCCAGCCGCTGCGCGACCCGTTCACCGTCGGGGTGGCCTCCGGGGACCCGGCTGCCGACGGTGTGGTGCTCTGGACCCGGCTGGCTCCCAGGCCGCTCGCCGAGGACGGGCTCGGCGGGATGCCGGCGCGTGCGGTCGATGTGGAATGGGAGCTGGCGACCGACGAGGGGTTCCGGCAGATCGAGCAGCGCGGGCGCAGCACAGCAATACCGGAAGCAGCGCACAGCGTGCACGTCGAACTCACCGGCCTGCGCCCTAGCCGCGAGTACTTCTACCGGTTCCGCACTGACGGCCATCTCTCGCCGGCTGGCCGCACTCGCACCGCGCCGGCACCGACGTCCTTGGGAGCGGAGCTGACGATGTGCTTCGCGTCCTGCTCGCAGTACGAGCACGGATGGTTCACCGCCTACCGCAGGCTGGCCGCTGAGGATCCTGGCATCATCCTGCACCTGGGTGACTACCAGTACGAGCACGCCGCCAGCCAGTACACCGTCTCCAGCGGCAATGTCCGCAACCACGTCGGACCGGAGACCAAGACGCTGGCGAACTACCGCCAGCGCTACGCGCAGTACAAGACCGACCCCGACCTGCAGGCGGCGCACGCGGTGGCACCATGGCTGGTGATCTGGGACGACCACGAGCTGGACAACAACTGGGCCGACGAGCTGCCGGAGAACCCCCAGGAAAACCCCCAGCCGGGATTCCGCGCCCGGCGCGCAGCAGCGTTGCAGGCCTATTACGAGAACATGCCGCTGCGCCGGTCCTCGATGCCCCGCGGCATCGACATGCAGCTCTACCGTCGAGTGCAGTGGGGCGCATTGACGACGTTCCACCTGCTCGACACCCGGCAGTACCGCAGCGACCAGCCCTGCAGCGACCAGTTCATCTCGGACTGCCCGCAGCGTTGGGATCCCACCCGCTCGATCACCGGCGCCGAGCAGGAGAGGTGGCTGCTGGATGGGTTCCAGCGTTCCCGGGCTCGCTGGGACGTGCTTGGCCAGCAGGTCTTCTTCTCGCAGCTCGACCTCACGCCCGGGTCGGCTCGCGGTTTCAATGTGGACGCGTGGGACGGCTACGTCGGCAGCCGGGACCGGATCGTCGCCGGGATACGGGATTCACCGGTGCGCAACGCCGTGGTGCTCACCGGCGACGTCCACTCCCACTGGGCCGCCGAGGTGCGCGAGCGCTTCGACGACCCTACGTCGGCCGCGGTAGGAACCGAACTGGTGTGCAGTTCGATCACCTCGGGTGGGGACGGCTCGGAGACCCGCCCCGAAGCGGTCACCGCGCTGGCGGAGAATCCGCACATCCGCTTCTTCAACTACCGCCGCGGGTATGTGCGCACTCGGT
>JBOHFU010000424.1:0-3842 GCA_050699675.1 Pseudonocardiaceae bacterium | reverse complement strand
AGTGGAGGTGCCCGTCGCGCCGCGGTCCGCACCGGCCGAGGTGGCCGACCCGGCTTGACCACGCGGGTGCAGTGCCGTGGGACGATGGTTGGGTGCTGCGCTGGATCACCGCTGGGGAATCCCACGGCCCGGCCCTGGTCGCCGTGCTGGAGGGCATGGTCGCCGGGGTCGAGGTGACCTCCAAGGACGTCCAAGCCGAGCTGGTCCGCCGCCGGCTCGGGTACGGGCGGGGGGCGCGGATGAAGTTCGAGGCCGACGAGGTGGACCTGCTGGGGGGCATCCGGCACGGCCGGACCCTGGGCGGCCCGGTGGCGATCCGGATCGGCAACACCGAGTGGCCCAAGTGGGAGACCGTGATGGCGGCCGACCCGGTAGACCCGGACGTGCTCGCCGCGCAGGCCCGCAACGCGCCGCTCACCCGGCCCCGGCCGGGCCACGCCGACCTGGCTGGGATGACCAAGTACGGCTTCGATGACGCCCGGCCGGTGCTGGAGCGGGCCAGCGCCCGCGAGACCGCCTCCCGGGTTGCCCTGGGCACGGTCGCCAAAGCGTTCCTGCGCCAGGCGCTGGGCGTCGAGGTGCTCTCTCACGTGGTGTCGCTGGGGCAGGTGGACGCCCCGGCAAACGTGTTGCCCGGACCCGGTGACCTGGAACGGATCGATGCCAGCCCGGTCCGCGCATACGCGGAGGACGCCGCGGCCGCGATGATCGCCGAAGTGGATGCCGCCAAGCGCGATGGTGACACCCTCGGCGGCGTGGTCGAGGTCGTGGTGCACGGGCTGCCGGTCGGTCTGGGTTCCTTCGTGCACGCCGACCGGCGGCTGGATGCCCGGCTGGCCGGCGCGCTGATGGGCATCCAGGCCATGAAGGGCGTCGAGGTGGGGGACGGGTTCGCCACCGCGCGCCGCCGTGGCAGCGCGGCACACGACGAGATGGCGCCCGGGCCCGACGGTGTGGTGCGCGCCACCAACCGGGCCGGCGGTCTGGAAGGTGGCATGACCAACGGAGCGGCGCTGCGGGTCCGGGTGGCGATGAAGCCGATCTCCACCGTGCCCAAAGCGCTGGCTACGGTGGACGTTGCCACTGGTGAGGCGGCCGTCGCGATCAACCAGCGCTCCGACGTGTGTGCGGTGCCCGCGGCGGGGGTGGTCGCCGAGGCGATGGTCGCGCTCGTGCTCGCCGACGCCGCGCTGGAGAAGTTCGGCGGTGACGCCCTACCCGAGACCATCCGCAACGTCCGTGCATATCTCGAGGCATCCCGCCAACACTGACCCGCGACAGCGCTGCGCCCCCCGAACTCGACAGCAGAGCTGTTCGCGTCCGCTTGGACAGCACTGCTGTCGAGTTCGGGGCATCCAGTGCAGTGCCCGTAGCTACGCAACGGAGGAGATCGGCCAGTATGACGAACGGACCTATTCTGATCCTCATCGGTCCGCCCGGTTCTGGGAAGAGCACCGTGGGGCGGCTGGTGGCAGCCAAGCTGGGTGTATCGTTTCGTGACTTCGACGACGACGTGCAGAATGAGTTCGGTCTTCCGGCGGGCGAGTTGGTGGTAAAGCTCGGGCGGGAGGGATTCAGCGAGGCTGAGTGCGGCCTTATCGGCGCCGTCCTCGCCGACCATGCGGGAGTTCTGGCTCTTGGCGGTGGCACACCGCTGAACCCGGAAATTCAAGAGCAGCTGAAGCCGTTTCACATTGTATTTCTCGACGTGGAACTCGATGAGCTGCTTCGCCGGGAGGGACTGGTTCAGCTGCATCCGTGGCTGCTCCCGCATCCCCGGGCGCACCTGCGGAAGTTACTGTCAGAACGACGCCCGATCTATGAAGCGGTGTCGAAGGCCGTGGTGTCGACGACTGGTCGTTGCGCTGAGGACGTGGCCGCGGAGGTAGTGCTGACCCTGCACCGGTGATTCGCGACCGCTGAAATGCTCGGCTCGTGGGATGCTCCCCTGGTGGCCGCGGACGCGGGAGGAGTGGGATGAGCGAGACCGCCGAGCTGGGTCAGGCCGGTGACACCGAGCCGCTGCGGATCCGGGTGGCGACGGCGCAGCCCTACGACGTCATCGTCGGGCGGTATCTGCGGGGGCAGCTGCTGGAGGTGGTGGGCGGCGGCGCGGTGGCGATCGTGCATCAGCCGACCGTGACCGAGTCCGCAGAGTCGTTGCGCACCGTGCTGGAATTCAACGGTGCTGGCGCTTGTCGCATCGAGGTGCCCGACGCCGAGGACGGCAAGACGCTGTCGGTGGCCGGATTCTGCTGGGATGTGCTGGGAAAAGTCGGTCTGGACCGCACCGGCACCGTGGTAGGTGTTGGCGGCGGAGCGATCACCGATCTGGCCGGGTTCGTCGCCGCCAACTGGCTGCGCGGGGTCCGGGTGGTGCAGGTACCCACGACGCTGCTGGCGATGGTGGATGCCGCGGTGGGCGGTAAGACCGGGATCAACACTGACGCGGGCAAGAACCTGGTCGGCGCGTTCCACGAGCCCGCCGCCGTGCTGGTGGACCTCGCGTACCTGCAGATCCTGCCCCGAGCCGAGCTCGTCAACGGGATGGCCGAAGTGGTCAAGGCGGGTTTCATCGCCGATCCGGTGATCCTGGAGCGGATCGAAGCTGACCCGGCCGCCGCGTTGGACCCGTCCGGCCCCGTGCTGGAGGACCTGGTTGCCCGCGCGATCCAGGTGAAGGCCGACGTGGTGGCTGCTGACCTGCGAGAATCCCACCTGCGCGAGGTGCTCAACTATGGGCATACCCTGGGCCACGCCCTGGAACGTCGGGAGGGCTACCGGTGGCGGCACGGCGCTGCGGTAAGCGTCGGTATGGTCTTCGCGGCCGAGTTGGCCCGGCTCGCCGGGCGGCTGGACGACGCCACCGCGCAGCGGCATCGCCGGTTGCTCAGCTCGATCGGCCTGCCGACCAGCTACCACGCCGACGCGCTGCCCGAACTGCTCGAGGGCATGCGCAACGACAAGAAATCCCGGTCGGGGGTGCTGCGTTTCGTGGTGCTCGACGACCTGGCCAAACCTGGGCGGCTGGAGGATCCGGATCCGGAGCTGCTCGCCGCGGCCTACGCCGCGGTGGCCGGTGGGACCGCGGGTTCGACATGACGGGGGGCGCGCGGTGAAGGTGCTGGTGCTCAACGGGCCGAACCTGGGCCGGCTCGGGACCCGCGAGCCCGACGTCTATGGCGCGACCAGTTACAGCGACCTGGTGGCGCTGTGCCAGCGGATCGGGGTCGAGCTGGGACTTGAGGTGGACGTGCGGCAGACCGACCACGAGGGCGTCATGATGAGCTGGCTGCACGAGGCCGCCGACACCGGGACCCCGGTAGTGCTCAACGCCGGGGCGTGGACGCATTACTCGATCGCGGTCCGGGACGCCGCCGCGGAGCTGTCGGCGCCGCTGGTGGAGGTGCACATCAGCAACGTGCACGCCCGGGAACCGTTCCGGCACCATAGTCGCATTTCGGCCATCGCCTCCGGGGTCATCGTGGGCTTGGGCGTCGACGGTTACCCACTCGCGCTACGCTGGATAGCCGGCCGCGCCAGTACCTGAAGGGTCGCTCTCCCGTGAACTCCACTGACCCGGCGATGTCGTACCCTCGGCGCCGCTCGGCGCTGCGCAAGCGGCTGCGCGAGCGGGAACTCGACGCGCTGCTGGTCACGGATCTGCTCAACATCCGCTACCTCACCGGATTCACCGGATCTAGTGGTGCCCTGCTGGTGCACGTCGAGGGCGACGAGCGCAGCGTGTTCGCCACCGACGGCCGCTACCGCACGCAGTCCCAGCGGCAGGTGCCCGACCTGCACCGAGTGATCGACAGGTCCCGCCATCTGCGGTTGGCCAA
>JBOHFU010000423.1:0-3848 GCA_050699675.1 Pseudonocardiaceae bacterium | reverse complement strand
CCTCGGCAGCAAACGCCGAGAGCTGGTCGACCATGGTGTTGAGGGTGTTCTTGAGCTCCAGGAGCTCACCGGACACCTCGACGGTGATCTTGCGGCTGAGGTCGCCCCGGGCTACCGCGGTGGCCACTTCGGCGATGTCGCGGACCTGCGCGGTGAGGTTGCCGGCCATCACGTTGACTGAGTCGGTCAGGTCCCGCCAGGTCCCGGCCACCCCGGGGACCTGCGCCTGACCGCCCAGCCGGCCTTCGGTGCCGACCTCGCGGGCCACCCGGGTCACCTCAGCGGCGAACAGTGACAACTGGTCGAGCAGCGTATTGAGGGTGTGACCCAACCGAGCGAAGTCGCCCCGCAGCGGCTGGTGAGATGCCCGTAACGACAGGTCGCCCTCGGACACCGCGGCCAGGACCCTGGCCAGCTCGGTGGTCGGCCACGTCAGATCCTCGATCAGGCCGTTGACCGTCACGGCGGCGATCGACCACCCGCCGCTGCCATCGTCGGCGAGCCGCTCGTTGGTCCGACCCTCTTGGCCGACTGCCTCGCGCACCCGGACCAGCTCGCCGACCAGCGATTGGTTGCGCTCGGCGATCTGGTTGATCACTGTCGCGATCCGCCCGGTGATGGTGTCGGTGACCACCAGCCGACGTCGGAAGTTGCCGTCGCGGAGCTCTTCCAGGGCCAGCAGGAGCCGTTCCAGCGCGGCGGGATCGACCGGATCCAGCCGCTCCGGAAGCGATCCCGGGGCTGACACGGGCTGCGCGCTCACGATGAGCCTCCCAGAAACATCATGGTGCCTTAAAGCTCGCAGAGTGCCACGATCGGCCGTCGGATTCGACCCGGAGCACACCTACCTTGGGGATACCCTCGATCGCGACGCGTTCGGAATCGGGTGAGGAGATGCAGTGGCATCTGACGTGGATCCCGTTGCCGATCTGCTGGTGCCTGGGTTGCCCCGGCTGCTCGACGGCATGGACCAGGCAGTGATCGTGCAAGACGAGTCTGGCCGGATCCAGCTGCTCAACGTGGCGGCCCGGCAGTTGTTCCCTGACCTGAGTGTCGGCGATGAGTTCCGCAAAAGCGGCGAGTCCTTCGTCGCCGAGTCCGGCGGACGTCGGGTATCCGGACGGTTGCGGCGGCTCACCGATGGCTGGCGAGCCTGGCTGATCAGGGAGATCACCGACCGCGACGACTTCATGCTGGCCGCAGGCCGCGAGCTGGCGGCGGGGGTGGGCCACGACAAGGCGGCAGCAGCGTTGGTCCGGATGGCTGTCCCGGTGCTGGGCGAGCGAGCCGCGGTGCTGCTGCCGGCGCCGCGGGCTCGAGTATCGTGGTGGCGATTCAGCCACGGCGAGGCCCGACCGGCCAGCGGCATGGCCCGGGCGCCGGCCCCTCGCACGGCCCCAGTTCTGGCCAGCGCGCTGCGTGGGGCAACGGGGGACACGGCCACGGTACCGGCCGGCGAGCTGGCCGTGTTGACTCCGGCGCTCGGACCCGACGTCACCGAGCGGCAGCCGGTCGTGGCGGCGCCGCTGCGGGGGCCGCAACGGACCGAGGGGCTGCTGGTGGTGGTTCGGCCGGCCGCGGCTGAGCTGCTCGCACCACTGGCGGCGCTGGCCGGCCCGGCGCTGGAGGCCGGGCGGCAGCGGCAGGATCGGGTTGCCGCCCTGAACCAGCTGCAAGCCCCACTGCTGCCACCGCGGCCGGATGCATTGCCGGAACTGCCCGGGGTGCAACTGGGTGTGGCGCACCGCCCTGCCGCGGGTGAGCTGGCGGTGGGCGGCGATTTCTACCTGGTCCGCCCAACCCTTGACGGGGACACCCTGTTCGCCCTCGGCGACGTGTGCGGCAAGGGCGCCGAGGCGCTGGCGGAAAGTAGCCGGGTGCAGCACTCGCTGGCCGCGTTGATGGTCGTCGAGCAGGAGCCGGCCCGGTTGCTCCACCTGCTCAACCGGGCGCTGCTGGCCGCCGGGCGGACCGTCTTCACCACGCTGGTGCTCGGCGCGCTGCAGCCCGCCCCGGTGGGGCTGACGCTGACGCTCGCAGCCGGCGGCCATCCCGCGCCGATGGTGTTGCGGGGCGACGGTCACGTCGAGGAGGTCGAGGTGCCCGGAACAGTCCTGGGCATCCTGCCCGACGCCCGTTTCGGCCGGACCGCGATCACACTGAAACCGGGCGAGACGTGCCTGCTGTACAGCGACGGCGCTACCGAGGCAAGCCGCCGCACTGGAGAGGATGAAGAGCAGTTCGGTCCGGCCCGGCTGGCTGCCTGCCTCAGTGGCTGCGTGGGGATGACCGCGCAGGCGGTGGCACTTCGCGTCAAGGACACCGTCACCGACTGGCTGGGTCGCAATGACGGGGACGATCTGGCGGTGCTGGCTGTCCGGGCTGTCGCACGCGACACCGGGTAGACGCCGGCCCTGACCCGGCCCCGTGGCGGCCGCCGTGATCTGCCGGATATCGTGCGGGGTGTGAGCAGCGACTTCGCCGACATCATGGGCCTTCAGGTGGCCCAGCACGGTCCGGACGTACGCGTCGTCACCGTGGTGGGTGAGGTCGATGCGCTGACGGCGCCAGAACTGGCCACCTTCCTGTCCGCACAGCTGGCCGATACCCGGGTCGTGGTGGTGGACCTCGATGGTGTGCGGTTCCTGGGATCTGCCGGGCTGTCCGTACTGTTCGAGGCGAACGAACTGGCTACCCGAGAAGACCGCGACCTGCGGTTGGTGTGCAACTCCCGGATCGCCAACCGGGCACTGGAGGCCACCGAGCTGAAAGAGCACTTCACCTTCGCCGACAACGTTCCGGATGCCCTCAAGGACTCACTCTGACGAGTGGGTTTATTGGCCCGCGCCCCGGGAAGTGGGGATGAAGACCACTTCCCGGGGCCGGGTGCGCCGTGAGTTCTATCCGGTGTACCCGCCCCCTTTTCTGCGTTCCCGCACTGCCCGCCGAGCTGGTATCGGCCGAGTTTGGATCTTGCCCACAACGGGAATCACAGCTGTACCCGATGTACCCCAGACGCAGTACCCGATCACTGAAGGAGACGGCGATGGCAAGTGGAAGGTTCTACGACCGGACTGATCGAGATCGCAGCATGAACCGCCCCTGCTGACGTGGTATCAAGATCACGGTGACGCATGTGAACAGCGACCGCTCAACCCCCGACGACCGCACAGCGTCGCCGATGCCGTCACAGGGGGAGTCTGTGCTGGCAATCGAGCTGCATACCACGGCCAGCGCTATCGCTATCCCCACGATCCGCACCGTTGCCGCCGATCTCGCGGCGCGCGCGGATTTCGACCTCGACTCGATCGACGATCTGCGGATGGCAGTCGACGATGTGTGCACCATGCTGGTCCGGATCGCCGTCCTGAACGCGACGCTGACTTGCAGGTTTACCGTCCGGGCCGAGCGGATCGAGCTCGCCGCCGAGGTCGACGCGGATGGCTCGGCGGATCCGCTGCCGACGAGATCTTTCGGTTGGCGGGTACTGGAGTCGCTGGCCGACGAGGTCAGTGCCCGGTTCCTGCCTAGTGCGCAAGGTCAGAGCAGCAGGGTGTGCATCACCCTGGCCAAAGACGCCGTCACCACGCCACAGAAGTGACCTCGTCCGAGTCGTCGGCTGCCACCCGCGACGGCGAATACGCGCATCTGGTCCCGCTGCAACGGCGCTATGCCGAGCTGGCAGCCGACGACCCGGCCCGCCAGCGGCTGCGCGAGCAGCTGATCAGCGGCTACCTTCCGATGGCCGAACACATTGCACGCAGGTTCGCCGGCCGCGGCGAACCGCTGGATGACCTGGTCCAGGTCGCCACCGTGGGGCTGATCAACGCCGTGGACCGGTTCGAGCC
>JBOHFU010000422.1:0-3848 GCA_050699675.1 Pseudonocardiaceae bacterium | reverse complement strand
ACGTGCCCGATATGCGGGACGCCCTGCACGGTGGCACCGCACACGTAGATCGACGCCGTGCGGGGTCGCAGCGGGACGAACTCCCGCTGGCTGCGCGTCGCGGTGTCATACAGGTGCAGGCTCACGACGTGATGGTACGGGGGCGCTGCGCGGCACCCGTACCCGTGAGTGGTAATCCGGGCTATGGCTCGCATCGCCACTCACAGGCTGCGCAGCAGCACAGTGGCGACGGCGGCGATACCCTCGCCGCGGCCGGTGAGCCCGAGGCCGTCGGTGGTGGTACCGGAGACCGAGACGGGGCCGCCCAACGCCTCGGACAGCACCCGCTGCGCCTCGGCCCGGCGACTGCCCACCCGAGGCACGTTCCCGATCACCTGCACCGCGCCGTTGCCCACCGCCCAGCCCTGCACGGTCAGCCTGCGACGTACTTCGGTGAGCAGTTCGGTGCCGTGCGCCCCGGCCCAACGCTGCTCACCGGTGCCGAACACCGCACCCAGGTCGCCCAGGCCCGCCGCGGACAGCGCAGCGTCGCACAACGCATGCGCGGCGACGTCACCGTCGGAGTGCCCGGCGCAGCCCGTTATCCCAGGCCAGTGCAACCCGGCGAGCCAGCACTCCCGGCCGGGCTGTACCGGGTGCACGTCAGTGCCGATCCCGACCCTCATATCCGACCAGCCGCTACCGCGCCGGCCACCACCTCGGCGACGACGAGGTCGAACGGAGTGGTGATCTTGAAGGCGTGCGGGTGGCCCGGCAGCGTGGTCACGGTCTCCCCCAGCCGCTCGACGAGACCGGCGTCGTCGGTCACCGGCCCGGATGGCGCCTGGTGCGCCCGGCGAAGCAGGTCCCCGGCGAATCCCTGCGGGGTCTGCACCACCCGCAAAGCCGTGCGGTCCACTGTCGACACGACCCGGCCGTCGGGATCCACCTGCTTGATCGTGTCAACCACCGTCAGGACCGGCACCACGGCCCGCTGCCCGGTCAGTACCGCCTCGACCACTGCTTGGATCACGCTGACCGGGGTGAGGCAGCGGGCAGCGTCCTGCACCAGCACCACCTCGGCATCCGGCACGCTCTGCAAGGCCCGACGGACCGAGTCGGACCGTTGCGCCCCGCCGGTCACAACCCGTACCCGCTGCCCCGCATCGGCGAGTGCGGCCCGGGCCTGCTCTTGGTGCTGCGCGCCAACCGCGACCACAACCAGCTCGACGCAACCGGCTGCCAGCAACCCCTGCACGCAATGCCAGAGCAACGGGCGACCAAGCAGCGGCACGAAAGCCTTGGGCATCCCGGCCGCCAGCCGCACGCCCTGCCCCGCAGCCGGCACCAGCGCCGCGATCCGAGCCGGGGCACGGGCCGCCACCCGAGCCGCCGGCCTCGTCAGGAAGCTGCGGCGAGGACCTCGTCGAGGAGCACCTCGGCGTTGTCCTCGTTGGTGCCCTCGGCGAGCGCGAGCTCGCTCACCAGAATCTGGCGGGCCTTCGCGAGCATGCGCTTCTCGCCGGCCGACAGACCGCGGTCACGCTCGCGACGCCACAGATCCCGGACCACTTCCGCCACTTTGTTGACGTCGCCAGAGGCGAGCTTCTCCAAGTTGGCCTTGTACCGCCGCGACCAGTTCGTCGGCTCCTCGGTGTGAGGAGCACGCAGCACCTCGAAAACCCGGTCGAGACCCTCTTGGCCGACCACGTCCCGGACGCCGACGACTTCGGCGTTAGCAGCGGGAACACGGACGGTAAGATCACCCTGAGCGACCTTGAGGACGAGGTACTTCTTCTCCTCGCCTTTGATCACTCGAGTTTCGATGGCCTCGATAAGAGCGGCACCGTGGTGCGGGTAGACGACGGTCTCTCCGACCTTGAAAACCATGTGTCCTCTGCCCCTTTCGATGTACCTAGGTTACCACGCCCGGAAACCCTCCGGCGCTGGGGATCGCAGCGTCGTCGCAGGTCAGGGGATCGGCAACCGGCTCCCCCCAGGCAACGCTGCGCTCCCCCAGCTCAAGGTAGCTCCACTGTAGACTGACACGAGTCCGATACGAGCCCGGCAGCAGATCGGCACCAGACCGGCACCGGCTGGGCCGGGCGCGCCGAAGCACTGCACCTGCGGATAGGATTCACCCTGGTCAGATGAGGCTGGCCGGACGTTCGGCGAGCAGGACATGAGCAGGACATGAGGAGGACATTGCCCCGTGAGTCGCCGGCACAGCTCTAAGCGGCGTCGCCTCGCTGTCACCGCCCTGGCCGCGGCCTGCTGCGCCACCGCAGCAGCGCTGACCGGCTGCGGTGCGGGCCAGATCACCCAGACCGATAGCCAAGTGGCCGCCGTGAACGGGGCCTACGGTGATGTCGGGAACATCGCGCTGCGCAACGTGCTGATCCACTACCCGCCCAGCCCCAATGGCACCTACCCGGCCGGGTCGAACGTGCCGGTGCTGCTCACCATCGTCAACCTGGGCACCAGTGCCGACGAGCTGATCTCCGTGACCAGCCCGGCAGCCAGCCAAGTGCTCGTGCTGGGCACCAGCACCATCCCCCACGGAACGAACGTCACCAGCACCGTCGGCGCCACGCCAGCGGGTGCCCAGAGCCCGCTGGTCGTCGGGGAGCTGCGCATCGTGCTCGCCACCACCCAGCCGCTGCGCGCCGGGCTGAACACCCCGGTCACCTTCGTGTTCCGGGACGCAGGCACGGTGACCGTGCCGGTGCCCATGGCGGCACCCCCGAGCTCGGCGGGCGAGGTCCCCGAGAGCGTGACAGAGAGCGGCGGAGAGAGCCACGAGGAGAGCGGCGGGCACGGCTAAGCCGCGCGGCCGCACTGTCGGGCCGTACGGATAGCGTTCGCGACCATGGCCAGGTCCCCGGTGAACGCCCGCGCTGCACACCACTGCACCGAATGCGGCCACCAGGTTGCCAAGTGGGTCGGGCGCTGCCCGGAATGTCAGACCTGGGGCAGCGTGGCGGCGACCGGTCCGCGACCGGTGGCGCGGGTCGTGGCCGGCGCTCCGTCATCTCCGGCCCGCCCGATCTCCCAAGTCGACCTGCATTCCGCGCGAGCCACGGCCACCGGGGTCTCCGAACTCGATCGGGTACTCGGCGGCGGGCTGGTGCCCGGCGCGGTGGTGCTGCTGGCCGGCGAGCCCGGGGTCGGAAAGTCCACGCTGTTGCTGGAGGTCGCGCACTGCTGCGCGGTGGCCGGCAGGCGCGCGCTCTACGTGACCGGCGAGGAGTCCGCGGGCCAGGTCCGGCTGCGGGCACAGCGCACCGGCGCGCTGCACGACGAGCTGTTCCTGGCCGCCGAGTCCGACCTCGCCGCGGTGCTGGGGCACCTCGACGCGGTCGATCCGGGGCTGCTGATCGTCGATTCGGTGCAGACCATGTCCTGTCCCGGCGCCGAGGGCAGCCCGGGCGGGGTGTCCCAGGTCCGGGCCGTGGCCAGCGCGTTGATCACCACCGCCAAGCAGCGCGGGCTACCGGTGGTGCTGGTCGGGCACGTCACCAAGGACGGCACGGTGGCCGGGCCCCGGGTGCTGGAGCACCTGGTCGACGTGGTGCTGCAGTTCGAAGGAGACCGGCACTCCACGCTGCGGATGGTCCGCGGGATCAAGAACCGGTTCGGGGCCGCTGACGAGGTCGGCTGCTTCGAACTCACCGATGATGGCATCACCGGTCTGCCCGACCCCTCCGGGCTGTTTCTCACCCGCCGCGACGGTGCCGTGCCTGGGACGGCGGTGACGGTCGTGGTGGAGGGCAAACGGCCGATGCTGGGTGAGGTCCAGGCGCTGGTCGCGGAGTCCGCGCTGGCCAACCCGCGCCGGGCGGTCAGCGGCCTGGACTCCTCCCGGGTGG
>JBOHFU010000421.1:0-3857 GCA_050699675.1 Pseudonocardiaceae bacterium | reverse complement strand
GTCGATGAACTGCGGGTGCAGCAGAGGCTCGCCACCATAGAAATGGACCACACTGTCCTTCTTGTGAGGCCGACTGAAGTAGAGATCCATGCCCTTGCGCGCGTCCGCGAACGTCAGGATCTTCTTCCCTGCACCGAGGTCCGCGAGCATAAAGCAATACGAGCAGGTCAAGTTGCATGTATAGGAGGTGATGATGTGCAGTAGTTCGTTCTCCCGAGGAGCCGCAGATTTCGACGCGAATACCTTCGTGAACTGCTGGCCCGCGGACTTGGTCGAGACGAGACCAAGTTCGGTCCAGTTTGCGAGCTGCTCGTCAGTAACTTCGGCGGATACCGGTCCGCCGCGTGTTGCTATCAGGTCACGGAACGTGGACTCATCGAGCCCCAGAACAGTCTTGTGGTCCGTCAGGAACGCGTATTTGCGGGAGCCCAGCGAGAACGGAAAGGCAAAAAGATTCCAGAAGTACCCGGTAGCGGAAGATGCCGTCTGATAGGCACCGCCGTTCACCTCCGCTGCTAGGAACTGGTCTCCCAGTTCGACGGCGCTGTCGCACGAGCACGGACTACCTGACCCTGTACCCAGCTGAGGGAGCAGCAAATGGCTTATGTCACGGATCATTCCTGACCTCGTTAACAGATACGGAAAACTTGCAAGAGTAAATTGAGGGGCCCGCGATCAAAGAACGCCGGACGCAATGCGGCGCACAGGCCACGTGTTCAGCCCGAGCAAGTACCCATTACGTTCTTCGCACCCACGACCTGCCGGATCTCCTCGATTGTAAGCTGCTCCGCTTCGGGGACCACTACCTCAACATCACGCTTCTCCACGTCGGGCGTGATTTCGGGGGTTTCTGCCATGACGACCTCCCAGGCCATGCGGACTGCCTAAGGACGCTACGGGCGTCTCGCCTGGTCGGCAAGGGACCCCGTCACCAAGATCATCCGTGACGAGCTGCGCACGCCGCTCGACGCAGCAGCCGCTCGGCTCGGCTTGCCAGGTCGCCGCCCCGGCCAGCCGGGGCGGGATCATTAAGCAGCCGCCGGTAGTAGTCGATGCGCGAGGCCGCGGTCGCGAACTTGGCCTGCCACTGCGCCGTGGCGTCGGGCCCGTCGATGTGGAGCCGCGCGCCTGCCGCAGCGGCGACCTTGCACCCGGCCGTGATGAGCGCCGTGCCCAGATGGGTGTCTTCGATTCCCCAGCCATGCGAGTCGAAGCCGGCGTCGAAGCCCCGACGTCGAGCACCCGGATCGCGAGAAGGCGGTCGTCTGCGGTCAGCTCGATGACGGCCAGCAGTGCCCTCAGCTGCCCTGCGGTCGCGCCGAAGCGGTTGGCCAATGCACTGGTGACCGTGCTCTTACCCACGGCCGGCGGACCGACGACAGCGACCAACCCCGCTGCCGAGGGCACCCCGTGTTCGACGCTCATCCCGGTTTCCTTCTGGGCGGTCGGACAGGAGTTCTGGAAACTCCCAGATGCTGGGGATTAGCCAAGACCAGTCGGCCGTGTGACCCCAGAGCGAAAACGATGCGACTACCACGCGTAGATATGGCACAGGCTGCGTTGACCTGCGTGAACGCTCCTCGGCTACGGTTAGTTGACTCATATCGGTGTGGGAGCATGCCGCAATGGCGAAACGGGTGGGTCTGGTCCAGGCTCGCAAGGCGGCGGGTTACACGCAGGAGTCGTTCGCGGAAGCGCTGGGGGTGGATCGGTCCACTGTGGCGCGCTGGGAGGCGGGAGGCCACGAGCCGTCGCCGTACCTCTGGCCGAAGATCGCCCGCTTGCTGTCCATCTCACGAGACGAGTTGATCGAGCTCGTGCGGTTGCCGCCGTCGGTGCCCGGTGGTGACGTGGTGCTTACGGTTGGGTCCGGCGAGCCCAGCGATCATGTGTCGGCACCAGGTGGTCTGTTGCTGCCTGTGGTGATCGACGGCCGTCCGACGTTCCTTCGGCTCGATGAGAGCGCACTGGCCGAAGGACGAGGCCGCCTGATGTCTCCGCCACAGGACGACGGAGGACAGGGCTGGGCGTCGGCGGATGACACCCTGCAGTATGCGGGAAGACTGGACAGCACACTCCGCACGCTCGTCAAGCTGTCGGGAGAAGACGTGAAGCGACGCGACTTGCTGCTGGGGGCTGCCTCCACCACGGTGGCCTTCGCTGAGCCGGCGCTGTTCGCGCTGACCGCGCCACCAGTGGCCGACGCGGCACGGGATGCGGGCAGCAGACGTATCGGCATGGCCGATGTGGAGATCCTGACCGACAACGTTGAGCATCTGCGGCGGATGGACTTCCGTTACGGATCGGGCCGGATACGAGACCGAGCCGTCCAGTTGCTGCATGACGCGGCGGTCACGTTGCTAGGCGGTAGTTACTCGGATTCGACCGGCCGGGCGCTGCTGACGGCAGTGGCACAATCTGCTCGGCTGGCGGCGTTAATGACCTCCGACGTGGGCCGTCACGCCCTGGCGCAGCGCTACTACATTCAGGCCCTCAACCTGGCGATGAACGCGGGCAACCGGCTGTTCGCGGCGAAGATACTCTGCAACATGAGCGAGTTGACGATCCTGAACGCGACCGGGGCATGCTGCGCCCGCCACGCGGTAGCGCTGGCACGAGCGGGGATAACGGTCGCCGGGACGGCAGCACCGACTCTTACAGCGCAACTGAGCGCCGCGGAAGCGCGGGGACACGCGCTGTGCCAGGACAGCAGTGCGAGTCGAGCTGCCGTGCTGGAAGCCGAGCGGCACTACGAACGGTTCCGCCCTGATGGTGAACCGGCGTGGCTGAGCTTCTACACCGTTGCGGAAATCGCCGCTGACCTGGGGCGAGCGCTCCGGGACAGCGGCGAACCAGCACACGCCATTCGGCTGATCACCCGCACGTTGGACAGCTACGAGCCGTGGCGCGTGCGAAGCCGCTGTCTCGTGCAGGCCGATCTCGCCGCCGCCTACCTGGTCGACGGCGATCACGAACACGCCGCAGCGCTGACCAGGGATGCGCTGAACACAGCAGGCAAGGTCAACTCCAGCAGAACAGTCAGCCGGATTCAGTCGCTCCAGCAGCAGATTCGGCCACTGCACTCGGTTGGCCTGGCCGGATTGGACGAGGAAATCACAAGCTTTCTGCGCCGTGAATATGTCGACGAGGACATCACCACATGACCAGCGATGGCATCGACTTCGACGCTGCCCGTGTTTACGCCATCCCGATGACGACCCGGTTCCGGGGCATCACCATCCGGGAGGGGATGCTGATCGAAGGGCCTGCCGGGTGGGGCGAGTTCTGCCCGTTCCGGGAGTACGACGACCGGGAGGCGGCGAGCTGGCTGGCCACCGCGATCGAGGCCGCAACGGTGGGGTGGCCGGCGCCGGTCCGCGATCGCGTTCCGATCAACTGCACTGTTCCGGCGGTAGGCCCGCAACGCGCCCACGAGATCGTGTCCGCTTCCGGTTGCCGCACGGCGAAGGTCAAGGTTGCCGATCGCCCCGGCTCACTCGGAGAAGACATCGCCCGCGTGGAGGCAGTGCGCGATGCCCTCGGCCCGCAGGGAGCGATCCGCGTAGATGCCAACGGACTATGGGACACCGACACAGCAGTGGCGGTGATCCCGCAGCTCGATAAGGCCGCTGGCGGGTTGCAGTACGTGGAGCAGCCCTGCCGCACCATCGAGGAACTGGCCACCGTGCGCCGCAAGGTCACGGTGCCCATCGCTGCCGATGAGTCCATCCGCCGGGCCGAGGACCCGCTTCGGGTCGTGGTCGCGGCAGCCGCCGACATCGCGGTCATCAAGTGCACCCCGCTGGGCGGGGTACGCCGCTCGTTGCAGGTCGCCGAGGCTGCCGGGCTGCCCTGTG
>JBOHFU010000420.1:0-3861 GCA_050699675.1 Pseudonocardiaceae bacterium | reverse complement strand
GTCCTGCTGCGGGCCTTCGAGTACTGGCGCAACGTGGACAAGGACCTGGGCGACCGGGTCGAGCAGGGAGTCCGTGCCGGACAGTCCTGACTGGGATCAGCCTGACCGCGGCAGAGGGCCCGGCGCCTGGGGTGCCGGGCCCTCGCGCAGCCGTGAGCCGGCACCCCATCGTAGGGTCGGCAGCGTCGTAGGGTTCATGGCATGGGGCTCACCGTGGTCGGCATCGGTGGTTCGATCCGCGAGGACTCGCAGTCCGAGCGGGCCCTGAGTGTGGTTCTCGAGGGCGCTCGGATCGCCGGCGCCGAGACCGTCGCGATTACCGGCGTGGACTTGGTCCTGCCGTTCTACGACCCGGCGGTGGTCGAGCGTAACGAGGTGGCGCACCGGCTGGTGGCCGCGCTGCGCGGGGCCGACGGGGTGGTGCTGGTCTCGCCGGGCTACCACGGCACCGTGTCCGGGCTGGTGAAGAACGCGCTGGACTACGTCGAGGACCTGCGGGGCGATCCCCGGCCCTACCTGGACGGGCGGGCGGTCGGCTGCGTGGCCATCGCGCTGGGCTGGCAGGCGACAGTCACCACGTTGACCGCGCTGCGCTCGATCGTGCATGCGCTGCGCGGCTGGCCCACGCCGCTGGGCGCGGCGCTGAACTCCGCTGAGGTGAGTTTCGATGACCACGGGGTCCCGTCCGATCCCGCGGTTGACCGCACCTTGCGCACGATAGGGGAGCAGGTGGTGCAGTTCGCGCTGGACCATCGCGCGACCCGGCCCTGAGCTAGACCGGGCTGGACTGGACCGGGCTGGACTAGACCAGGCTGACCTTGGCCGGCGCGCTCGGACTGGGCGCTTCGGGGTGCACAGCGGCCCGGACGTGCAGGGCGCCTCCTACCAACCAGCCGCGTGGGCGTAGCCCGGCCCGGCGCAACACCCGGGTCATCGCGTGGTTGCCGGCGTCCGACACCGCGGTGAGTTCAGTGAGCTGATCGGTTCGGGCCAGCTCCACCAGCTTGCGGGTCAACGCGGTGCCGACGCCCCGTCCCTGCCAGGCGTCCTCCACCATCAGCGCGACCTCGGCGGTGGCGGGTCCGGCGCCGACCAGGTTGGCCAGCCCGACCGCGGCACCGCCATCGGTGGTCACCGCGAGCACGCTGGTGGACCCGTCGGCGCCTACCAGCTGCGCCAGCACGGATGCCCCCAACCCCGGTCTGGTGGGCAGCGAGCGCAGCGACCGGGTCTGCGGGGAACACCGCGCGTGCAACGCGGCGACCAGGGGCGCGTCCGCGGCCGTCGCTGCCCGCAGTACCACCTCGGAACCGTCGGTCAGCTGCACGCTGGCCCGCGGTGGCGGCAGCCGCCGCTCGCCGGAGGCGCCGGCGAGTTCGAGCAGGGCGGCAGCCTGGGAGATCTCGGTGGCGGTGAACGGCCAGCCGCGGCACAGCCGTACCCGGGCGGGGCCGGTGCCGACCTCGGCCTGATGTGCCGCAAGCGGCGAGCCCTCCCCAGCCAGCTCGGCGCGCAGCAGGACCGCCACCGCACGCGCGGCGCTGCCCGGGTCCACCGCCACGCAGTGCGCCAGCGCCAGCGCGGTGCTCACCGGATCGGCCAGCGCTTGCGCGTCAGCCTGCACCACCACCGTGGCGCGGAACCCGGCCGCCTCCACGGCTTCCACCAGCGTCGGTACCGGGAGCTGCGGCGGTACCCTGACCAGCAGCTCATCTGTCACCGCACCATCGTGGGCGGGCTCGCCGACGACGTGCAGGGAGACGATGTTGGCCCCGCAGCCCCCGATCGCGGCCGCTAGCGCGCCCAACCGGCCGGGTTGATCGGCCACGTCGACGTGCAGCCGCCACAGGGTCACGGGGACCACCTCCTGGCCTAGCGTCCGCGCGGGGGGTTACCCCCACGTTGACAAAGGGTAAATGTTCAACGCTGTGCAATCAGACCGCTGAAAGCGTGCCGCCGCCGGCTGAGCCGGCAATCGGACGCGAGCCGAGCACCTCGCGAACGAACGCCACCTCTGCAGCGACGTGCCGCATTGTCTCGGCCACCACCAGTGACCCATGCCCGGCGTCGTAGCGGTAGGAGCGGTACGGCTTGTCCAGCTCGGCGAGCCGGGCGAGATAGTTGTCGACCTGACGGATCGGGCAGCGCGGGTCGTTCTCCCCGGCCAGCACGAGGACTGGGACGCGAACATCTGCCGCGTAGCTGATCGGGGACGACCCGCGGTAGCTTTCAGGCAGCTCCTCGGGTGAGCCACCGAACAGAGCACGGTCAAAGGATCGCAGCGGCTCCATCTCGTCGGCGTAAGCGGTCACGTAGTCGGCCACCGGGATCCCGGCGACTCCCGCCGCCCAACGCTGAGGTTGGGTCCCGACAGCGAGCAGGGTCAGATAGCCACCCCACGACCAGCCCTCCACCACGCATGCGGCGGGGTCGGCGAATCCGGAGGACACCGCCCAGTCGTGTACCGCCGCGATGTCCTCCAGCTCGGTGAGCCCCGGCCGGCCCTCGATCGCGTCCCGCCACGCCGAGCCGTATCCGGTGGACCCGCGGTAGTTGACGTGCACGACGGCGAAGCCGGCGTCCAGCCAGAGCGCCCGGAATGCGGAGAAGCGGTCCTCGTCGGCCACCTGTGGCCCGCCGTGCAGCAGGAACATGGTGGGTAGCGGACCCTCGGGGGCGCTGTGCGGTCGGGCCACCAGGGCGTGCACAGTCCCGTGCGTGGTCGGCACGAACGCGTCGGCCAGGGGTTCCGAGCCGGGTGCCGGCCCACCTTCAGGGCGCAGCAGCACGCGGCCGGTGCCGTCGGCGTGCAGCGCGCGGATCGCGGGCGGCTCGGCGGCGCAGGACCAGGCGTACTCCACGGTGCCGTCCGGCCGGACCGCCGCGCCGCCGATCGTGCCGGCCGGGGTGTCGAGGATGGTGAACTTGCCGGTGATCAGGTCATAACGGTGCAGCGTGGAGCGGGCGCAGTGCCGGTGGTGGACGAGCAGCGCGGCACCGTCGGGATACCAGTCCGCGATCACCTCGCCGGGCAGATCCAGCGCCAGCTCGGTCTCGGTGTCGGCCGCGACATCCCAGATCAGCAGCTCTTCCCGGCCACGCCGCTCGTGGGTGAGCAGCAGCCTGGCGTCGCCCTCGATGGGGGAGAAGCTCAGCACATTCAGGCCCTTGCCGGGACCGTCCGCTTTCTCCGCGACTGCTGTGCCGGTGGCGCCCTGACCCGCGTCGAGCACCCGCACCGCGGGAT
The DNA here is from genome assembly GCA_050699675.1 of Pseudonocardiaceae bacterium. Classification (GTDB taxonomy): domain Bacteria; phylum Actinomycetota; class Actinomycetes; order Mycobacteriales; family Pseudonocardiaceae. The sequence continues at coordinate 614 of JBOHFU010000420.1, read as the reverse complement.
GGCGGGAGTCACCATGCTCAGAGTGCATGATCGCGAGCAGCCGCTCATCCCGGGACAGTGCACCCACCCCGGCGTCGTGCTCGCTGCGGTAGACGACCTCGGCGAGCGTGCCGTCCCGGGAGATCCACACCGTGGTGCCGTCGTCGGTGGACGCCCCGACCGCCACGCTGCGCCGGCCGATGTCCAGCCCGGCGGGGTAGCCGGGCTCGGTGCCCGCAACGGCCGGCTGCGGCGGCTCGTCGGCGGGCCGCCCGGCGAACGGCTCGGTGACCCAGCTGCCGAACTCGTCGCCGTCGTTGTCGGCGAACCACCAGACCTGCTCACCGTCGGGCGTCACGGTGCCGGTGTGGGTGCCATGCGGTCGGTCGGTGACCTGCCGGTGGGTACCGGTGACGCGGTCCCAGGCGTAGATCTCCCAGGTGCCCGACGTGTTGGAGGAGTACAGGCAGCGGTCCGGGGCGTCTCGGGCCCACTGCGGCAGGCTGATCCGGGGTGCGGTGAACCGGGAGCGCCAGCGGGCTTCCGCATCCGGGTCGTCGAACAGGCTGTCTGGGACGGTCGCCGAATGCTGTAGTGCGCTCACCCCCCGATAGTGCCGCATTCACCTCGCTTAC
>JBOHFU010000419.1:0-3870 GCA_050699675.1 Pseudonocardiaceae bacterium | reverse complement strand
GCGAGTTGGCCGCAGGCGGCGGCGATCTCGCGGCCGCGGGTGTCTCGGACTGTGCAGGGCACACCAGCGGTGCGGACCCGGGCTACGAACTCTTGCTGCACGGGGCGCGGGCTGGCGTCCCAGGCGCTGCCGGGGGTGGGGTTCAGCGGGATGAGATTCACGTGCACCAGCGACCCGAGGCGGTCCCGCAGCAGCCGGCCGAGCAGGTCAGCCCGCCACGGGTGATCGTTGACGTCCCGGATCAGGGCGTACTCGATGGACACTCGGCGACCGGTGGTGTCCGCATAAAACCGCGCAGCGTCGAGTACCTCGGCCACCTTCCAGCGGCTGTTCACCGGGACGAGGGTGTCGCGTAACTCGTCGTCCGGGGTGTGTAACGACACCGCGAGCGTGACCTGCAAGCCTTCGGCGGCCAGCCGGCGGATCGCCGGCACCAGACCCACGGTGGACACCGTCACCGACCGCTGAGACAGGCCCAACCCGTCCGGCGCGGGGTCGATGATCCGGCGGACGGCGGTGACCACCCGCTGGTAGTTGGCCAGCGGTTCGCCCATGCCCATGAACACGACGTTGGACAGCCGGCCGGGTCCACCAGCCAGCTCACCGTCGCGCATCGCGGCCGCCGCTGCCCGCACCTGGTCGACTATCTCGGCGGTGGAAAGGTTGCGGGTCAGCCCGCCTTGGCCGGTGGCGCAGAACGGGCAGGCCATCCCGCAGCCGGCCTGGCTGGAGATACACACCGTGGCACGGTCCGGGTAGCGCATCAGCACGCTCTCAGTGAGCACGCCGTCCGCCGCACGCCATAACGTCTTTCGGGTGGTGCCGCTGTCGCAGGAGACGTGCCGCAGCGGGCTGGCCAGTTCCGGGAGCAGCGCGGCCGCGAGCCGATCCCGGCCAAGCGCGGGCAGGTCGGTCATCGCGGCCGGATCGGTCATCAGCCGGGCGAAGTAGTGCCGGGCGAGCTGGTCGGCGCGAAACACCGGCTCGCCCAACGCCTGCACTACGGCGCGGCGTTGGTCGCGGTCGAGGTCGGCGAGGTGGCGCGGCGGCATGCCCCGGCGCGGGGCCTCGAACACCAAGGGGAGCGCAGTCATGTCAGGTTGCAGTGTCCCATGCGGGGCTCGTGGCGCAGGTGCAGGCGGTAGCGCACCGGGATGGTCAGCCCCGGGGTCTGCGCGATCGCGCGCGCTGCCACCTCGGGGGTGAACTCGATGCGCAGCGCGCGCTCCAGGTCACTGCGATCGGTGAAGCGCCAGACCGTGTCCACCCGGCGGCAGTCGAAGCTCTGGGCGGCGAAGAACGCCTCGACCACCGCCGGCCGGTAGCGGGGCGCAGCCGCGCACAACCACTCGCCGTAGGGAGCGTGGGTACCGTCCAGGTCGATGACGGCCAGGGTCCCGCCGGAACGCAGCACCCGTCGCGCCTGCGCCAGGCCCGGTTCGCAGCCCGGGCCGAAGAAGTAGGCGATGCGGGCATGCACCAGATCGGCGCTGGAGTCAGCCAGCGGCAGCCGTTGCGCGCAACCGGGCAGGACCGCGACGTTGGGCAGGTCGCGGATCCGTCGGCGGGCGCGCTCCACAAGCGGGGGGTGCGGCTCCACCCCGACCACGCTGCGCGCCCGCTCGGCGAATCGAGGCAGGTGGAAACCGTCCCCGCAGCCGATGTCGACGACGTCGGCGCCACCCCAGTCGATCCGGTCGGCCAACGCTGCCCACAGCGCCCCGTCGGCGTCGACCGCACGGTTCTCCCGTTCGTAGACCTCGGGCCAGTTCCAGATGTTGGGACTGGGCAACACGCCGCGGTTGGTCACCGCTCCAGTGTGCTGTACACCACCAGGCCGTAATCGGATAGTGTCGTCGGGTGGTCGAGGACACGTCGTTCATCCCAGGTTCGGTCTGTTGGATCGACGTGTCGACGACCGATCCGGCCCGCAGCCGGGACTTCTATGCGGGACTGTTCGGCTGGACCTACCAGATCGACCCAGACCCGGATCGCGGGCACTACACCAACGCACTGCGCGATGGTCGGCCGGTGGCCGGACTGGCAGGGGTGCCGGTGTCCGCAGGGCAACCGGTGACCTGGACGTTGTATCTCGCCAGCGCCAACATCGCGCACACCGCCGAGGTATTCGACCAGTGGGGTGGCCGGGTGCTCTATGGTCCGGTGGATGTCCCAGGGCAAGGCAGCATGCTCATCGGGGCGGACCCGACCGGCGGTGTGATCGGCTTCTGGCAGCCCGCGAGGCCGTGGATGTTCCACACCACCGACACTGGGGCGCTGTTCTGGGCCGAGCTGAACACCCGGGACGGTAAGCAGGCCGACGAGTTCTTCGCGAACTTGTTCGGCTACCGCCAGCAACAGATCGGTGACGGCGTCGACGTGGATTACACCACCTGGTCACGTGGTGAGCAGATGATGCTGGGAAGAATACAGATGGGGGACAACTGGTCTGGCGACATCGCTGCGCACTGGATGCTGCATTTCGTGGTGGACCCACAGACCGGTACCGACGCCGCGGTCAATCGAGTCCTCGAGCTGGGCGGTCGGGTGAATATCTACCCGTACGACAGCGAGTTGGGCCGGATTGCGCTGGTCGCCGACCCGTCCGGGGCCGCCTTCGCGCTGATCGACCCCACCGCGCGGCTCGAGCCGACGACGCCCAGCCTCGCGGACGCCGAGGCTTACGACGACTGACCCAGCGACGACTGACCAGGCCCCAGGTCCTCCCCGGACTCAGCCGCCGGTCGGGACGAGCAGGCTCAGCAGCAGCCAGGAAACGACCGCCGACGGCAGCAGCGAGTCGAGCCGGTCCATCAGCCCGCCGTGGCCGGGCAGCAGGCTACCCATGTCCTTGACGCCGAGGTCACGCTTGATCAGGGATTCGATCAGATCCCCCCCGGTGGCCGTAACCACGATCGCAGCGCCGAACAGCACCCCTTGCCACGGCTGCCCACCGAGCAAGTAGGTCAGCGTCAGGGCACCGGCACCGGTCCCGGCCACCAGCGATCCGATGAAGCCCTCCCAGGACTTCTTCGGACTGATCGACGGTGCCATCGGGTGCCGCCCGCCCAGCGCCCCCGCGGCGTAGCCCCCGATGTCCGACGCCACTACGGCGAGCATCAGGCACAACGTCCGGGCGGCGCCGTCGGCAGGAACCACCAGCAGCGTTGCGAAGGCGGCGAATCCGGGCACGTAGGCCGCGGTGAGCACCGACGCGCTGACGTCCCGGACGTAACCTTCCGCGCCTCCGGGGAAGCGCCACACCAGGCAGACCAGTGCAGTGATCACGAATGCGACCAGTAACCCGTCACGACCAAAAGGCCAAGACAACCACACCATTGCCTGCCCGCCGAGCAGCACCGGCGGCAGCGCGACCCGGGTACCGGCGCGGCGCAACGCCGCCGCGAGCTCCCAGCTGGACACCACCACCGAGACGGCCACAATCCCGATGAACACCTGGCGCACGGTGAGCAGCGCGACCAGGATCACGGCGGCCATCAATGACCCGACGATGATCGCGGCCCACAGGTTCCGACCCGCCCGGGTGGCGCGGGGGCTGTCTGCCGGATGCACAGCGGCCGGGGGATGCTCAGGCAGTCCGGTGCCAGACACTCAGACCTCGAGCAGCTCGGATTCCTTGTGTTTGACGAGCTCGTCGACCTGTCCCACGTACCGGTGGGTGATGGCCTCGAGCTCTTTCTCCGCCCGGGTCACGTCGTCCTCACCCGCCTCGCCGTCCTTGGCAATGCGGTGCAACTCCTCCTTGGCCTTGCGACGGATGTTGCGGATGGACACCTTGGCGTCCTCCCCCTTGGTGTGCGCCACCTTGACCAGATCCCGGCGGCGTTCCTGAGACAGCTGCGGGATGAT
>JBOHFU010000418.1:0-3882 GCA_050699675.1 Pseudonocardiaceae bacterium | reverse complement strand
TCCGCCGGGCGGTGCTCGCCCCCGCCATGGTGCTGCTCACCGTCTTGACGCTGACCACGCTGCCGGTGTGGATGCTGCTGGCCGCCGCACTCTCGCCGTTTCTGCCGGGCCGGCTGCGTGCGCTGCGCGTGCTGTGGGTGGCCGTCGTCGCGCTGGTACTGGAGAGCGTGGGGCTGGTGGCGCTGCTCGGACTCTGGCTGGCCGCCGGGTTCGGGCGGGCAATACGCACGCCGCGGTTCCAGTACCTGCACTACCAGCTGGTGGGCTGGTACCTGCGGGTGCTCTACCGCGAGGCGGCCCGGGTGCTGCGGCTGCGGGTGGACGTCGAGGGCCCCGACCCCGACGACTACCTGGACCGACCGTTGCTCGTGTTCTGCCGGCACGCCGGCCCCGGTGACTCGTTCCTGCTGGTCCACGCGCTGGTCAACTGGTACGCGCGGGAACCGCGGATCGTGCTGTCCGAGGCGTTGCAGTGGGACCCGGCGCTCGACGTGGTGCTCAACCGGTTGCCCAACCGGTTCCTGCCCGGCGGGGGTGGCGAACAGGTGGAACGGCGGATCGGCGAGCTCGCGACGGCGCTGGACCACAACGACGCCTTCGTGATCTTCCCTGAGGGGGGCAACTTCACCGAGCGCCGCCGGCTGGCCGGCATCGCCCGGCTGCGAGCGCGCGGGCTCGAGGACATGGCGCGCCGGTCCGAGGCGATGCGCCATGTGCTGCCGCCGCGCCCGGGCGGAGTCGCGGCGGCGCTGGCCGCGGCTGCCGATGCCGACGTCGTGTGGGTGGCGCACGCGGGGCTGGACCACCTGTACACCGTGGCCGACATCTGGCGGGAACTGCCGCTCGATCAGACCGTGCGGATGCGCTGGTGGCGGGTGCCGGCCGCCGAGGTGCCGCGCGGCGAAGACGCCCAGGTGGAGTGGCTCTACCACTGGTGGGAGCGGATCGACGACTGGGTGGATGACATCCGGCGGCCGCCCTGAGCCAATTCACTCGCCGCTCCCGGCGACCAGCGACCGCTCAAGTAAGGCGGGCGGTCAGCGCACCGAGCTCATCCGCGTCGAGAACACAGTGTCGGAGTGCTCACAATCCCACCCTCACACCCCAATCGCGGTTGAGGTCAAGACCTGCAAGTCGTTGTAGCGAATGCGTCTGCGAGCAGCTCGTCGCGCGGATACCACCGAGTATCACCCAATAGGATCAGGCATCTCAACATCCAAGCACGACTGCGGGGGGGCCGATGACCTGGCGGAAACGCCTGCGCAGCCGCGTCGACGGCGACCGCTTCCAACGGTTCATTATCGCGGTGATCGTGGTCAACGCGGTCACGCTGGGGCTGGGGACCTCCGATCGGGTAGTCACCCAGTTCGACGGACTGCTGAACGTGGTGGACCGGATCGCGCTGACGATCTTCGTGATGGAGCTGATGCTGCGGATCACCGCCCATGGATGGGGCTTCTTCCGCGACCCATGGAACCTATTCGACTTCGTCGTCGTCGGGATCGCCCTGGTACCCGCCTCGGGGGTGTTCTCGGTGCTGCGGGCCCTGCGGATCCTGCGAGTGCTGCGGCTGGTGGCGTTGGTGCCGAGCATGCGCGGAGTGGTCGAGGCGCTGCTCACCGCGGTGCCTGGAATGGCGTCCATCGCGGCGCTACTCGGGCTGCTGATCTACGTCGCCGCGGTGATGGCCACCCAGCTGTTCGGCGACGGTGTGCCGGAGCTCTTCGGCGATCTCGGCACCTCGCTGTTCACCCTGTTCCAGGTGATGACCACCGACGACTGGGCGAGGGTCGCCCGCGCAGCAATGGAGGTCCAGCCGCTGGCCTGGATTTTCTTCGTGATTTACCTGTTGCTGTCCACGTTCGCCGTGCTGAACCTGTTCATCGCTGTGATAGTCCGCGCGATGGAGGAGCAGCTCGCCACCAAGGTGAAGGCTGACGTTGCGGAGCACCAGCGCAAGGACGCCGTCGCCGCGGCAATCATCCTGGGGGAAGTACGCGCGCTACGCGCAGAAGTCGCCGAACTGCGGGGGCGATCCTGACGCTTCGGCAGTCGGCACACCGTGCACCGCAGCCCGACACACCGTGCTAGGCGTCGTACTCGTCGTGGAGGCGCCACCACTCGTACGGTCGCGTCTGCGGCCACCCGTCGAGTGAGTCTTCCCAGTCCTCCTGCCTCCCGAGCGGCGTCAGGTCGAGGAAGGTCCAGTTGCTGCCGAGGGTCTCGACGCCCCGGCCGGACGTGAAGTAGGTGCGGAAGACCTCGTCGCCGTGGCGGAAAAAGACGTTCAGCCCGAAGCCCGTCGTGACGCCGAAGTCGGCGTCGAAGCCGCCGCCGGCCGAGGAGAACCAGGGGATCGTCCAGCCCATCCGCTTCTTGAACGCCTCGATCTCCGCCGACGGCGCCCGCGACACCAGGACCAGGGAGGTGCCGCGGGCGTGCAGGTGGGCGAGGTGGCCGATGTTGTCGACGAACATGCAGCAGCCCGAGCAGGGGTCAGCGTCGCCCGGCTGCAGCATGTGGTGGTAGACGATGAGCTGGCGGCGGCCGTCGAACAGGTCGAGCAGGCTCGCCTTGCCGTCCGGACCCTCGAACACATACTGCTTCTCGACCCGGACCATCGGCAGCCGCCGGCGCTGGGCTGCCAGTGCGTCCCGGGCCCGGGTGGCTTGCTTCTCCTTGACGAGCAAGGCCGCGTGGGCGGCCTCCCACTCGGCTGGTGACACGACCTGGGGAAGGCTCATCGCGTTCTCCTCTCCGGGGATTGAGGTCTCCAGTGGAGACCGGCTGCGGCCCTGAAACTCATCGCCCGGCCGCGCCATTGACGCGGACATACCTCAGAGGCGAACACACCGTGCAGGGGGCGCGGGTATTAGGGGTCAGGGCTGGAGGCTTGGGCCCAGAAGCGTCGCGGGATCCGGCCGGCCAGCCTTGCCTGCCGGCCCGCCTGCACCGCCAGGCGCATCGCTTCGGCCATCCGCGGTGGGTCGTCGGCCCGGGTCACGGCGGTGGCCAGCAGCACCGCGTCGCAGCCCAGCTCCATCGCCTGGGCCGCCTCCGAGGCGGTGCCGATACCGGCGTCGAGGACCACCGGCACCCGGGCCTGCGCCACGATCATCTCGATGTTGTGCGGGTTGCGGATACCCAAACCGGTGCCGATCGGTGAGCCCAGCGGCATCACCGCCGCGCATCCGGCGTCGGCGAGCTTGCGGGCCAGCACCGGGTCGTCGTTGGTGTAGGGCAACACCGTGAAGCCGTCGTCGACGAGCTGCTCAGCGGCGTCGAGCAGCTCGATCGGATCGGGCAGCAGGGTGCGGTCGTCGGCGATGACCTCGAGCTTCACCCAGGACGTCTGCAGCGCCTCGCGGCCCAGCTGTGCGGTGAGCACCGCATCGGCGGCGCTGCGGCAGCCCGCGGTGTTGGGCAACGGCTCGATCCCGTGGCGCACCAGCAGGTCGAGCACTCCGGTGCGCTCACCGGTGTCCATCCGGCGGATCGCGACCGTGGTGAGTTCGGTCTGCGCAGCAAGCAGCGCCTGCTCCAGGATGGCGAGGTTGCCCGCGCCCCCGGTGCCCAGGATCAGCCGCGAACCGAACTCCCGCCCGGCGATCACCAGCGGATCGTCTGCCATCGGTGTCACCCTCCCTGCACTGCGGTGAGCACCTCGATGCAGGCACCATCACGCAGCGACGTACCAGGCCATGACCCTCGCGACACGACAGCACCGTCCAGGGCCACCGCGACACCGCAGGACGGCACGCCGAACCGCTCGAGCACGTCGGCCAGGGTGGCGCCATCGGGTAGGTCCCAGGGCCGGCCGTTCACGGTGATCGTCATGGCGCGCTCCGCGCGCCCCGTGAGTGGCGATGCGAGCTATAGCTC
>JBOHFU010000417.1:0-3884 GCA_050699675.1 Pseudonocardiaceae bacterium | reverse complement strand
GGGGAGGGGATCTCGGTGTCGACCTTGTCGGTGGACACCTCGACCAAGGGTTCGTCCACCTCGACGGTGTCCCCCTCGTGTTTGAGCCAGCGCGTCACCGTTCCCTCGGTGACACTCTCGCCGAGCGCGGGCATCTCCACCGAGTAGGCCATCTGTTGCCTCGACTCCTCGTCGTCTTCGAAGTCTTCTTGCGTCGTTTCTTGGGAGGTGTGCGCCGATCAGCCGTGCGCGTGCAGCGGCTTACCAGCCAGAGCGAGATGTGCCTCGCCGAGGGCCTCGTTCTGCGTCGGGTGGGCATGGACTAAAGCCGCGACGTCTTCCGGGTATGCCTCCCAGTTGACGATCAGCTGCGCCTCGCCGACCAGTTCACCGATGCGGGCGCCGACCATGTGCACCCCGAGCACCGGACCATCCTTGGCCTGCACCAGCTTGATCGCGCCCCTGGTCTGCAGGATCTGGCTGCGGCCGTTTCCGGCCAAGTCGTAGGTGAGCGTCTCGACGTCGCGGTGGCGATCCCTGGCCTGCGCCTCGGTGAGGCCGACCGAGGCCACCTGCGGCTCGCAGTAGGTCACCCGCGGGATGCCGTCCTCGTCGATCGGGGTCGGGTTGCGGCCCGCGATGTCCTCGGCGAGGAAGACGCCCTGGGCGAACCCGCGGTGCGCGAGCTGCAGCCCTGGCACGATGTCTCCCAGCGCATACACCCCCGCAAGGTTGGTGCGCAGCCGCTCATCCGTGAGCACGAACCCGCGTTCCATCCGCACGCCGGCCTCGGCGTACCCGGCCTCGGCGGTATTCGGGCCCCGGCCCACAGCGACCAGCAGCAGGTCGGCCTCGAACTGCTCACCGGACTCCAGACCCACCGTGACCCCGGAGCTGGACTGGTTGGCACCGGTGAACCTCACCCCGGTCTTGAACTTGATACCGCGCCGCCGGAAGGCTCTCTCCAGCTGCTTGGAGCAGAAGTCGTCCTCGCCCGGGACGAGCCGGGGCAGCGCCTCGACAATAATCACCTCGGTGCCGAAAGAGCGCCACACGCTGGCGAACTCGACGCCGATCACACCGCCGCCGAGCACCACGACGCGCTCCGGCAGGTAGTCCAGGTTCAGCGCCTGATCACTGGTGATGACCCGGCCGCCGATCTCCAGGCCGGGCAGGGACCTGGCATAGGAACCGGTCGCCAACACGATGCTGCGCCCGGTGTAGCGCTGTCCCTCGACGTCGACGGCGTTCGGGGCGACGAACCTGCCGCTGCCCTCGACATAGGTGATCCCGCGGGAGGACACCAACCCCTGCAGGCCCTTGAACATCTTGGCGACGACGCCATCCTTGTACTTGTTCACCCCACCCATGTCGATGCCCTCAAGCGCGGTCTTTACCCCGAACTGATGACCGTCGCGAGCGGCGTCGGCCACCTCGGCAGCATGCAGCAGCGCCTTGGTCGGGATGCAGCCACGATGCAAGCAGGTGCCGCCCAGCTTGTCCTTCTCCACCAGGACGACGGACAGACCCAGCTGCGCGGCACGCAGTGCGCAGGCGTAACCGCCCGAGCCGCCACCGAGGATCACCAAGTCGGCGGGGGTATCGGTCACTGAGAAGCTCCTCAAGCAGACGTCGGTAACGTGGCGGGTCAGCGCCACAGCCATCTTGTCACCACACCTGGGGCTCCGGCGATGTGGGCGAGTCAGCTGCCAGCGGGGAGCAAACGGACTGGCTGGGCCGTTGAACTGGCAGGATCGCCGGGAGGACCGGCGGTACGAGGAGGTGCCGACGTGGGCGTGTTCGATCGACTCCTGGGTCGGGAGCGGCCAGGGACCAGGCGCGCGGCGTCCAGTGCGGACGTCGACCACCTTGAGCAGTGGGCAGCGTCACACCGCGGAGTGGAGGCGTACGTCGAGCCGCGCACGACGGTCACCGACACCACCGTGGTGCTCGTCGCGCACGACGGCGAGTGGACCCGGCGCAGGGTCGAAGGCGACGAGGGCGCCCGACAGCTGGGTAAGCGGCTGAAGATCCCGATCTACGACGTCGCCCAGATGGGCTACCCGCAACGGATGCGGGACTACACCGCCCGCCAGCGCATCGTGCGCGAGCGGGAGCAGGGGCAATAGTTTCAGATTCAGCCCCGTTCGGCGATGTCGGCGAGGACAGCGGCCAGGGTGCGCACCGGCACTCCGGTGCCGCCCTTGCCGGTATAGCCCCACGGCGAGCCAGTGTTGTAGGCCGGTCCGGCGACGTCCAGGTGTGCCCACGGTGTGCCGTCGGCGACGAACTCGGACAGGAACACCCCGGCGATGAGCATGCCGCCCCAGCGGTGGCTGGCCACGTTGGCGATGTCGGCGAGCTGGGAGTCCAGCTCGGACCGCAGGTGGTCGGGCAGCGGCATGGCCCACCCGTTCTCGCCGACCTCCTGCGAGAGAGCGGTGACCCGGTCCCGGAACTCCGGGGTACCCATGATCCCCGGCGTACGGTTGCCCAGCGCCACTATCTGCGCGCCGGTGAGCGTGGCGGTGTCGATGAAGTAGTCCGGGGAGTCCTGCGCCGCGCGGACCAGTGCGTCGGCGAGGACCAGGCGACCCTCGGCGTCGGTGTTGAGGACCTCGACGGTTTTGCCGCCGTACATCGTCAGGACGTCCCCGGGCCGGTAGGCGGTGCCCGAGGGCATGTTCTCGGCCATCGGAACGGTGGCGATCACCTCCACCGAAAGCTCCAGCCGGGCAGCGAGCACCGCAGCGACGACCACAGCGGCCGCGCCCGCCATGTCCATGGTCATCTCCTCCATCTTCGCCGCCGGCTTGATCGAGATCCCGCCGGTATCGAAGGTGATCCCCTTGCCGACCAGGGCGACCTTCGCTCTCGGCGCCGCCGGGACGTAATGCAGCCGGACCAGCCGCGGCGGGCGGGACGAGCCGCCGCCGACGCCCAGGATGCCGCCATAGCCCTCGCGCCGCAGCGCCTTCTCATCCAGCACCTCGGTTCGCAGCCCGGCCTGCTCGGCCAGCGCCACCGCACGCTCAGCGAACGAAGCTGGGTAGAGGTCGTTGGGCGGCGTGTTCACCAGGTCACGTGCGGCCGCGACCGCCTCGGCGATAGCGGCGGCCCGGGTCAGCTCCTGCCGCGCGCCAGCCGCGCGGGCCGAGGGCACCGACAGGTCCATCCGGCCCAGCGGCCCGTCCCCGTTCTGCGACCGGTACGCGGTGAAGGTATAGCCGCCCAGCGCGGCGCCCTCCGCGGCGGCGGCCAGGTCGATCCGGGACAATGTGGTGACCGCATGGGAGGTGCCGGACAGGGCCCGGGCAGCCGCCCCAGCGGCTCGACGCACCTGTTCGCCGGTGGGTTGGTCGTCGACCGCGCCGAGCCCGGTGGCGATCAGCAGCGGTGCGCCGATGGCTCCGCGGGTGGGTACCTTGATCACCTCGTCGGCCTTGCCTCGGGCGCCCAGCACGGCCAGCAGGTCGGCGAGCCCGCCATCGAACGCCGCGTCAACCTCCTCGCCACCCGGGGCGAGCAGAGGACCCCCTTCGCCGGACACCGTGCCCACCACGACGGCATCAACCGTCGCGGTGGTCACCGAGGCATCGGTGAGGCGCAGCGTCGGGGTCACGGTGATCTCCTCGCTGATCTGGCCAGTTAGTGTCGGAGGCTACTACGCGGTAGCGTTCCAGAACCGTGAGTACACCCCTGCGCCGCGGCCCCCTGCACGCCTTCCACGTCGAGACCGGCGCCACCCTCGGGCCGTTCGGCGGCTGGGAGATGCCCATTCACTACACCGGCGTCGTCGCTGAGCACACCGCGGTGCGGGAGGCGGTCGGCATGTTCGACGTCACCCATCTGGGCAAGGTCAGCGTGACCGGTCCGGCGGCCGCCGAGTTCGTCAACTCTTGCCT
>JBOHFU010000416.1:0-3888 GCA_050699675.1 Pseudonocardiaceae bacterium | reverse complement strand
TCGTCGATGAGTGCCAGGTGCTCTACGGTGCGCCACACCCCATCGGCGGAGCCAAGGACGACGCCCGCGCCTGGCGAGCCGCCAAAAAGCTGCACGACCAGGCCCGCGCGGTCAACGTGCACCTGCTCCAAGCCACCCAACGCCCCGACGACCGCACCCTGCCAGCCCGCGTCCGCGAGGGCGCCCACGTGCGCTGCGCGCTGAACGTGCCCAACTACGAGACCGCCAAAATGATCCTGGCCGACGCCGCCGACCGCGGCGCGCGGCCCCAGGACCTACGCCCCGGCTCCGACGCCGGCACTGTCGTGGCCACCGGCGAGGTCGAGGACATTCCCAAGGGCCAGGCGTTCGCGATCGTGCGCACCCACTACGTGTCCACCAACGACGCCTACACCGTGATCACCCGCGCGATGGACATCATCCACCGCACCGGCCGCACCATCCACACGAACCAGCCTGCCGACCCTGGCCCTGACCGGGACCTCTTGGCCGATGTCGCCGCTGTGATGGACGGTGCCGAGAAGCTGCGTTCTGTCGAGGTGCTCCATCAGCTGCGGGTGCGCTGGGAACCGATTTACGGTGGGTTGTCGGCGCAGCAGTTCGCCACCGCACTGGAAGAGCGCGGGGTCGAGGTCAGGAAACGCAGCCTCGACGGACAACCCGGCCAACGCGTCGTGCTCGCCGTCGACGTCACCGCCGCACTCAACACCCCCCGGGAATCCGGCCGTCCCCCGGCCGATCCGGGGTGTGGCAGACAGTGAGGTACCAACCCTCTCCTAAGGCACGTGCCTCGCCCCGTACCCGAGGGTCTGCCCGGCCCTGACCTGGGGAAAGGCAGACAACCCCGGCGAGGCAGACCGGTACCCACTACCCCAAAATCCCGGCCGTTTCAGCGGCCCGGGTGGGTGCTCCCTGCCTGCCTCATGGTCTTGAACGGAGGATCTCACTGTGGTGTCGGCCGGCCGCGGGAGCCGAAGCGGGGTAGCTGCTCAAACCGGCGGCTGGCCGGGGATCTCATCGGGCAGGGTCGTGCCGGCGAGCGGGTCGAGGTCGTCCACACCAGTCCGCTTAGAGGTCGTGCCGAACCGGGGGGCGGGCACCCGCAGGGCTATCTACCGTTGCTGGCACAACCACGTGTACCGGGTCGCCCCGGAGTCGGTGAGCGTCAACCGCCGCATGCCGTAGGGGTCCTGGTCGGCCAGTGCCACCAGCCCGCCCGCGAGTAATTGGGTGAGGGCGTCGGCGACGTAGCCCGGTACCCGGTGGCCGCTATCGAGCCAGCAGCCACTTGCCTGTGTCACGCCGCCCCCGGCCACCCGGCGCAGTGCGATCCAGTCGTACAGGTCGGCTCCAGCCAAGAAAGTCATGGCCGTCGCCGGGTGACGGCCCCGACCGCAGCCTGGCTGCGGTGAGGACGGAGCAACTGCAACAGCCGCCGGTGCAGCCGATGGCGCGGTCGACCAACCGAGGCCGTGGTTGATGTCGACACCGCGGCGCACCTCGCGCACCGCCGACCGACCGGCGCGACCAGCGGCGCGGCTGAAACGACATAGCCGCACAGTGCTGCGTACTCCCCGGTTCGCTTGCCAGCGGCCAAGCTCTCGTCGGCCACGTCGTGCGCCTGACCATCGAGACGGCAGGTGATCGGGATCGTGTAAAGCCGCTCAGCACCTGGTACCCCTGCCGGGACGTTGCGCCACGGGTCATGGGCGTGTCGTGGCGGTCGAGCGGGCATGGTGCACGTCACCTCACGTCCGTGATCACTGGAATCACGGCCGAGAGCCGGGGTATGTCGGGGTGTCCGGCTCCCGGCCGTGACACGGAGCCCCGGCGGTGCTTAGGGCAGCGCGGCACCGGGACCCCTGCTCGCCCGTCTTCGTGACGAGCTGAAATAATCTTTCAGTAGCGGTGGTATTAGCGGAATGACCGCCGCCCGCCATCAGGACGCCACGGACACGCCACACCAGGAGGGAGGTGAGCTGGGTTTGGCCGACCGGCCACCACGAACGCTGCTCGAACAGCGCATCCGGCAGCGATGCATGACCTTCGAGGAGTTCGTGGAGCACGCCATAATCTTCGCCCGCGACCATCACGAACCGGGCACCCTGAGCCTGCGGCACCTTCAACGTCTCGTCAGCGGCCACCCTGTCGGCGCGCTCAGGCCGGCCACCGCGCGACTGCTCGAAAAAATTTTCGGCGAGCCGATCACCGCCCTCCTCGCACCACCCAAGACCGCCACCACCGACGACGGCGACAATCCCGCCAGCGAGCTACGCCAGCTCCTCGACACCGCCCGGCGCGTCGATCGCTCGACCATCGAGCTTCTGCACCAACAACTCGATGCGATCCGCCGACTCGACCGGAAGCTGGGCGCGATCGTCGTCCGCGACGAACTCAACGCCAAGATCCGCCAAGTCCACCTGCTCACCACACACAGCCTCGCTCCCGGCACCCGAGAACCACTCGCCGCACTTCTCTCCGAGATGCACACCCTCGCCGGATGGCAAGCACTCGATCTCGGCGACACGGCCGAAGCCTGGCAACACTACGAACAGTCCCGGTCTGCCGCTGCGCAATCCGACTCCGTCCCGAACGAATCGCACGCGGCCGCAGAGCAAGCGTTCGTCCTCATCGACGCCGAAGCGACCGGCGATGCGGTGGACCTGCTCGACGGTGCCCGGCGCCGCGCCGACGCAACCTCGTCCCGCGTCCTGCGGTCGTGGCTGGCCGCCGCTCACGGCGAAGCTCTCGCCGCCCATGGCGACCAGACCGCCAGCCTGCGCGCCTTCGACCGGGCCGCCGCACTGCTGCCCAGCGACGCCGTCGACGCACGGCCCTACGTCGCGCTCGACACCGTGCACCTCGCCCGCTGGCGCGGCCACGCCCTCGCCCGTTTCGGCGACCCCCACGCCACCGTCATCCTCACCGACGCCCTCAACCGGCTCGACTCTTCCTTCGTCCGCGCCGAGACAGCACTGCGCGTCGACCTCGCGACCGCCCTCGCAGCCAGCGGCGACCGGGATGAAGCACGCGACCATGCCGACCATGCAGCCCGGCTCGCCGCGCAGGTCGGCTCAGCCCGCCAGCATCGCCGCTTGGCGAGCTTCCTAGCCGCCGTCCGCCAGCCGAACTAGGCTGCTCGATCTTGTGACCCGTGGCATCCCGCTCCCGGTGACATTCGCCGGTTGAACGCCACTAAGACTCTGCTCGCCCACTTCACCGACTCCACCGCCGAACACCACGAGGTCCGCAGACAGGATCTGCGGCTTCCCCTTCCACCTCCCTACGCCACGCGGAGTGGCGTAGACGCTCGTCTCCCTCGCTTACACAACCTGCAGTGCCCCGCCTTGTGTCTATCCCCACCCACCTTCGCGCCCGTAGCATGTTCAGCCATGCCGGAAGAGCAGGGTCGTATGCGACGTATCGCTACGCGCATCGTCAACGACGATAATATGGACCTCTACATCCTAGGCCTGGCTGCACTCGTATTTACTGTTCTAGGAAGTTTCGGTATTTCAGATCTGAAAACCCTCCAATCGGTCCTCCTTGCCCTCCTTGCCCTCCTCGCCTATTCTCAGATTCGATCAAGACGACAAATAAGCTCTATCGCTAAGTCTCAACGCCCTGATCCTGCGTCGCTCTTTGGCGACGATTTCCCGCCGGACCTAATACCGCGCCGTGCATCCGCCACAGACTGGCTACTCATTGGCACTTCGCTATCCAGAACCGTCCAGACAACTCGCATCGATATGCGCCGCGCAATTTCTTCAGGAGGGCGAATTAGAGTTCTCGTGATGGACCCAACAGACGACGCACTCGCGGCGGCGGCTGAGGCCAGCTATCCAAACATAGCTGCCAGGCGCCTACAGAACCGGATACTGACGACGC
>JBOHFU010000415.1:0-3891 GCA_050699675.1 Pseudonocardiaceae bacterium | reverse complement strand
AGGCGCATGAGATCGGCGCACCCAACATCATGGCGGTGACCGCTGAGTTCTTCGGTGTGACCATCGAAGACCTGTGTGGGCCCGGCAAGACCAAGCACCTCGCCCAGGCCCGGCAGATCGCCATGTATCTGTGCCGGGAGCTGACCGATCTGTCGTTGCCCCGGATCGGGCAGACCTTCGGTGGCCGGGACCACACCACGGTGATGCACGCGGAACGCAAGATCCGCAAAGAGATGGCTGAACGCCGCCGCACCTACGACCAGGTGCAGGAGCTCACCTCCCGGATCAAACAGCGCGCCCGCTCCTGACCACGGTTTTCTCGCCCGAAGCGGTCAGCCGAGACCGCATAATCACTGTGCGTGTCCGCCCGGGAAGAGGATGTGCAACGCGCCGACGTGCCGTACATGGCAACTTTGCGAGGAAAGTTGCCATGTACGGCACGTCGTCAGAACATCCACATGCCTCTTGGTGGGGTAGTTGGGGCTAATGTGGCGATCGGGTCGCGGGCCGAGCGAGATCAGCGGGTGAGAACGAACCGGCTCCCGCCCCGCAACTTATCGACGATTTCCGGGGGCGCCTTGTCCGGCGACCCGGCATCGTAGGGTGGCTGTGGGTCGTACTCGATGATGAGCTGGATCTCCTGCGCCACCGCGTCGCCGGCAATGCGTCCGGCCAGCGCGAGGGCCATGTCGATGCCAGAGGACACCCCCGCTGCCGTGACGTACTTGCCGTCGAACACCACCCGCTCGCCGGTCGGCTCGACGTCGTACTCGCGAAGGCCGTCCAGCGCCAGCCAATGCGACGTCGCCCGCCGACCGGTGAGCAGACCCGCGGCAGCGAGGATGAGTGACCCGGTACACACCGACGTGGTCCACGTGCTGGTGGCGTCCGCAGCACGCAGCCACTCGTGAACAGGTCCGTCGGTCATCGGGAGGGCCGACGGCGGCCCACCGGGCACCAGCACGATGTCCGGGCTGGGCACGTCAGCCAGCACGGCGTCAACGACCAGCCGCAGGTTGCCCATGTCGTTGACAAGCGGGCCCGTTTGCTCCCCGACGAACACCACCTCGGTCTGCGGCAAGCGGCTGAGCACCTCGTTCGGCCCGACCGGGTCCAGCGCAGTGAACTGGTTGTACAGCAGGATGGCGATCTGCACGTCGGCTCCCCTTCACAAGTGATCTTCAAACAGCGCCGGTACTGACGGCTCCGTTTCACCGACGCCTCGAATACTTGACTCACTTTCGAGCTAGAGTTCTATTCTGACACCTTTCGGTAGCTCTCGGTAGCCTCCAAGTGAGCAGGCCGACGCCGACCACCGAGGCCGCACCGCCCAGCAGGTCAGTGCCGATCCCCAGCAGCGATCCACCCACACCTGGGGACAACTCTGTGGATAGCTGGGCATCGCTGTGAACTTCGCCGGGCCGCTCCAGCACTGTCCACCGCTGGCCGGCACCCTCCACGGCCGCGCACCTGTGCTGTGCACACCGCACCGCGCCGCCGGAGCTGTGCAGACGTCGCCCATCCACACCGCCCACAGGACTTACTACTGCTACTGGTTTTTTCTCTCTCAGGGAAGACCTATCAAGTAGGTCGGTGGATAACAGCGACACCCACCGACCCGCTGCGCACCCCACCGCCACCCAAGACTTACGGTAGGGACACCCACCCCTGAGAGGACTCCCCGTGCGGCTCGGACTCGTCGGACTCGGCAAGATGGGCGCCAACATGCGCGACCGCCTGCGCGCCGCCGGTATCGACGTTGTCGGCTACGCACTCAGCCCCGGAAACCGCGACGTCGACTCGCTGGCCGAGCTGATCGACCGGCTTTCCGCGCCCCGGACCGTGTGGGTCATGGTGCCGGTCGGCGACCCGACCCGGGACACCGTGGCGCAGCTCGCCGGGTTGCTCGCTGAGGGTGACGTCGTCGTCGAAGGCGGTAACTCGCGCTACACCGAGGACCAGACGCACGCCGCGGTGCTTGCGGCTAAAGGCATCGGGTACCTGGACTGTGGGGTCTCCGGTGGGGTATGGGGCCGGGACAACGGCTACGGACTGATGGTCGGCGGTCCCACGGAGCACGTCGAGCGGCTGATGCCGGTGTTCGACGCACTGCGTCCCGAGGGCCCCCGGGACGAGGGCTTCGTGCACGCCGGCGGCGTCGGCGCCGGGCATTTCGCCAAGATGGTGCACAACGGCATCGAGTACGGCCTGATGCAGGCCTACGCCGAGGGCTACGAACTGCTCGAGGCTGCAGCTGTGGTCACCGACGTGCCCGCGGTGCTGAAGGCCTGGCGGCGTGGCACGGTGGTCCGTTCCTGGCTGCTTGACCTGCTGGTGGCTGTCCTGGACGGTGACCCGCAGCTGGCCGAGCTCCAGGGTTGGGTGCAGGACTCCGGCGAGGGACGCTGGACGGTCGAGGAAGCGATCAACCACGCGGTGCCCGCACCGGTGATCTCCGCGGCACTGTTCGCCCGGTTCGCCTCCCGCCAGCCTGACTCCCCGGCGATGCGTGCGGTGGCCGCTTTGCGCCAGCAGTTCGGCGGGCACGCCGTGCAGGCGGTCAGGCTGGATCCGGCCCTGGAAAATCCGCAGTAGCGCCCCATGTACGTCCGCCAGCTCCAGGTCACCGACTTCCGTTCCTGGGAGCACGCCGAACTCGACCTGCAGCCCGGTGTAGCGGTGTTGATCGGCGCGAACGGGCAGGGCAAGACGAACCTGGTCGAGGCGCTGGGTTACCTGTCGACACTGGGTTCGCACCGGGTGGCCACCGACGCCGCACTGGTGCGCCACGGAGCCCAGCGCGCCATCGTGCGCACCACGGTGGTGCACGCCGGCCGGGAGCTGACCGTCGAGCTGGAGATCTCCCCTGGGCGAGCCAACCGGGCCAGGATCAACCGCTCCCCGGTGCCCCGCCCCAGGGAAGTGCTCGGGGTGCTGCGCAGCGTGCTGTTCGCGCCGGAGGACCTGGCGCTGGTCCGCGGCGACCCAGGGGAGCGCCGCCGGTTCCTCGACGATCTGCTGATCCTGCGCGCGCCCCGGCTGGCCGGCGTGCGCTCGGACTACGACAAGGTGCTGCGCCAGCGCGTCGCGTTGCTCAAGTCCGCCGGCTCGGCACGTCGTGCCGGTGGTGAGACGGGTGATCTACACACTCTGGACGTCTGGGATGGTCACCTCGCCCGGCACGGTGCGGAGCTGCTCGGGGCCCGGCTGGATCTGGTTGCTGAGCTGGCCCCGCACGTCGCCGCGGCGTACCGCACAGTGGCCCCGGAGGCTCCCGCCGTCGCGCTGGACTACCGCAGCAGCCTGGGTGACGCACTGCCCGGCGGGGTGCGCGAAAGTGGCAAGGCCGACATCGACCTGCTGGAGGTGGCGATGCTCGCTGAGCTGGCCCGGGTGCGCCCAACCGAGGTCGAGCGCGGGGTCTGCCTGGTCGGGCCGCACCGCGACGACCTGGAGCTCGGCCTGGGTGGGGTGCCGGCCAAGGGCTATGCCAGCCACGGTGAGTCGTGGTCGTTCGCGCTGGCGTTGCGGCTGGGCAGCTACCAGCTGCTGCGCGCGGGCGGCGCCGAGCCGGTGCTGTTGCTCGATGACGTCTTCGCGGAGCTGGACACCCGTCGCCGGGCCCGGCTGGCCGAGGTCGCGCTGGGCGCCGAGCAGGTGGTGGTCACCGCGGCGGTGGCGGCTGATGTGCCCGAGGAACTCGATGGTGCGCGGTTCGACGTGCATGACGGGCAGGTGAGCCGTGTCCGATGATCACCCCCCAGCTGGTGACATTTCCTCTGGGGACAAACCTGTGGACAGTGTGGACAAGTCGATGTTGGGTCGACCCGCAAGTCCATCTCAGACACCACCTGACGGGCCGCGGGGTCCCGATATCGCGCGCGCTGCCCT
>JBOHFU010000414.1:0-3899 GCA_050699675.1 Pseudonocardiaceae bacterium | reverse complement strand
CACCACCACCAGCCTGGGTGCCTTCCTGCAGGGCGCGCTGCTCCCGCTCGGCGCCGTCCCACCGGCCGGTGGTCCAGCCGCGGAGCATCAGGCCAAGGGAGAGGTCGCGGTGTTCGTCGCGGACAAGGCCACGGGTCGATACCCAATCGCTGACCCGCTGCTCGCGGCTCAACACCCGGGCACTCAGGGAAGGTGTTCACCCGGGAAAACGGTGAGCCGCTGCACCCGGCCACGATCACCGACCGGTTCCACGAACTGGTTGGTGCCGCCGATCTGCCGCCGATCCGGCTGCACGACCTACGTCACGGCGCCGCGTCGCTCATGCTCGCCGCGGGAGTGGACCTCAAGGTGGTGCAGGAGACCCTCGGGCACTCCTCGATCACTCTCACCAGCGACACCTACACGTCGGTCTACCCAGCGGTCGCGACTGCCGCTGCCGACGCCGCAGCAGCACTTGTGCCTAGGGCCATCACCAGTACTGGCGCCATCACGTCGCCATCACGTGAGTGTGCTGTCTCCCCGTCGATGACCGGTTTTCCCTGTTCAGATGGTGCGCCGCCAGGGACTCGAACCCCGAACCCGCTGATTAAGAGTCAGCTGCTCTGCCAGTTGAGCTAGCGGCGCTGGTGTCGACGCCCCCCGGCGCGACGTGCAGGACGTTAGCACGCTGGTGTCGCCGGGCCCGAGTCAGGCCACAAGCAACCGGGCACCGCCGCCGTGCGTCGGTACACAGGTACCCCCCGCGGGATGCGCCAGCAAAGTCTGCCGGTCCGGTGCGGCAGACTGAATCCTCTCGTTGTAGATCACGGAAACGGATGGTGCCCGGTGCGGGTGAGCAGGTCACGTCCGGCTAGGGGTTGGAGAACGGTGTCAGGGCTGGTCAGGCACACCGTGATGATCGCGGTGCTGCTCATCGTCGGCGTGCTCGGCACCCTGTTGGCGGCGTGCAGCATCAGTGCCCCGAATCCCGAGGCTCGCCAGGGCACCCCACCGCCCCCTCCTGCTCCTGTTGCGCGCATCACCACCGATCCGCCGGATCGCGCGCTCGACGTCTCGCCACTGGCGCCCATCACCGTCACCGTCAAGAAAGGCAAGCTCGGCCAAGTGACCTTGACCAACCCACAGGGGGCGCCGGTCGTCGGCCAGCTTGAGCCCGACGGGACGACCTGGAAGACCACCGAGCCCCTGGGCTACGGCAAGGCTTACACGTTCAACGCCGACGCAATGGGCGACGACAACCGGCCGGTGACCATCACGTCGAGCTTCAGAACCATCGCGCCGCGCACCCTCGCCTACCCGTCGATAAACCCGACTGATGGGCAGACGGTCGGAGTGGGGCAGCCGCTCGCGGTGTATTTCGACGAGCCGATCGCGAACAAGCAGGAGGCCGAGAACTCCATCACCGTGACCACGACCCCGCAGATCGAGGGCGCCTTCTACTGGTTCTCCAACAAGGAGGTGCACTGGCGCCCCCAGCAGTTCTGGAAGCCTGGGACCAACGTCAAGGTGGATATTCGCTTTTACGGCAAGGACTTCGGCAACGGGGTGTACGGCCAGCAGGACCGGACGTCGCAGTTCACGATCGGTGACGCCTTTATTGCCCGGGCCGATGGCGCGACCCACCAGATGACCGTCGAAATCAACGGCCGGGTGGTGCGCACGATGCCGATCTCCATGGGCCGTCCGGACTTCGCCAGCGCCAACGGGGTGCATGTAGTCACCGAGCGCAACGCGACCAAGGTGATGGACTCGACCACCTTCGGCCTTGCGCTCGATGCCGGCGGGTACATGACGAAAGTGCAGTGGGCCACCCGCATCTCCAACAGCGGCGAGTTCGTGCACGCCGCGCCATGGTCAGTCGCCCAGCAGGGCAACAGCAACGTCAGCCACGGCTGCATCAACCTGTCACCAGAAAACGCCAAATGGTTCTTCGACAACGTGAAGAAGGGTGACGTCGTCATCAATGTCAACACTGGCGGCCCCAACCTCAAGCCGTGGGACGGCTTCGGGGACTGGCAGATCTCGTGGGGGCAATGGGTCTCGGGGAATAAGTAGCGTCTCGGGAAAAACAGTCTTGACCAGCACCATTAACCGGTGGCGGCGTGCTTCGCGATCAGGCGGTTGGCCCGGTCGGCCTGCTCGATGGGCGCCAGGTGCGCGGCATCGAGAACCTCCAGCTTCGCTCGATAGATGCCGGCGGCAAGAGCCTTGGCATGCGGAGTGACCGGCGTCCGCTGATCCTGGGAACCAGCGATCACCAGCGTTGGCGTGAGGATCCGGCCGAGCAGCCTGCGGGCGTCCCAGGCGGCGATAGCACTGCAGCATGCGGCGTAGCCCTCATCCGCGGTCCCGGCGACCATCTGGGTCGCTTGCTTCACGACCTCCGGGTGCGCAGCCGCCCATTCCGAGGTGAACCAGCCAGCGACCACCTCCGGTGCTATCGAGGACGTGCCCACCCAACGAACTGATGCAGCCCGCTCGAGGTAGGGCCCAACGTCGTCGAAATGCGCGCTGGTGCTGCACAACACGAGCGAGGACAGCCGCTCCGGGGCGTGCGCGCCGAGCCAGATGCCGACCATCCCGCCCAACGAGAGCCCGCAGAAGGCCGCGCGCTCGATATCCAGCCGGTCCAGTAGCGCGAGCACGTCGACGGCTAGGTCTGCGATCACGTACGGCCCACTTGGCACCGGAGATCCGCCGTGCCCACGATGGTCATAACGCAGCACCCGGAACCGCTCGGCAAGCGCCTCGACCTGCGGCTGCCAGATCTGCATCGTGGCGCCCAGCGGCCCGGCCAGCACAAGCACCGGCAGATCAGATGGGCCGGTGAGCTCGTAGTGGACCTTGACGCTGTTCATGCGCGGCACTCTAATGCCAGGCGCCTACATCGTGCCGGAAACGTGGGGTGAGTGACGGGATTCGAACCCGCGACATCCTGGACCACAACCAGGTGCTCTACCAGCTGAGCTACACCCACCATGCGCCGGCTACACCAGCACTGCTGACCATGATATCGGGCGTCGGGCCGCAGTCACCGGCCGGGCATCTGATCGACGATGGCCTGAGCCGCCGCCCGCGCCTCCTCAGAGCTCGGGCCCGGTTCGGGCACGAATACGGTGCGCCGGTAATACGCCAGCTCGCGGATGGACTCGGTGATATCGGCAAGAGCCCGGTGTGCCAGACCCTTGGCCGGCTGCGCGTAGTAGACCCGCGGGTACCAGCGCCGGCACAACTCCTTGATCGATGACACGTCGACCATCCGGTAGTGCAGGTGCTCATCCAGTTCGACCATGTCGCGGGCGAGAAATGCCCGGTCGGTAGCCACCGAGTTGCCGGCCAGCGGCGCCGAGCGGGCGTCGGGCACCCAGGTGCGGACATAGGCCAGCACCTGCTGCTCAGCCTCGGCGAGGCTCACGGTGGACCGCCGCACCGCCTCGGTCAGGCCGGACTTCGCATGCATCTCGCGCACCACCTCAGGCATCGAGTCCAGCGCGGCGTCGTCGGCATGGATCACGACGTCAACGCCCTCGCCGAGGACAAGCAGCTCGCCGTCGGTAACCAAGGCGGCGATCTCGATCAGCGCGTCCTTGCCGGCGTCCAGCCCTGTCATCTCGCAGTCGATCCATACCAGACGGTCGTTCACAACCGCGAGCCTAGTGCGCGGAAGGCGCCGCCACGTCGTGATTCACAAACGGTGTGAGCAATCCCGGCACGGCGTGCTCAGCGACGGCCAGCCCGTCGGCGGTCCGGACGTCGATCACGTGATAGGCGCCGCCCCCGGCTGCGGTGGTCGCGGTTACGGTGACCAACCCGGCTCGGCGCTGGAAAAACGACTGCGACACCGTCCAGCCGATCACCCCGCAGCGTTGCAGTGCCACCGTGGCGCGCACGCCGGCACC